>JACRIG010000099.1 GCA_016215715.1 Candidatus Peregrinibacteria bacterium
CTGCATCGCAATCATTTCATCTTTCGCAAGCTTATACAGCAATCCCTCAAGCCATCCGCGATGCTCATCGGGATTCCAATCCATACACACTTCCTTCCCGATCCGCTGGAATGTCAGACCTTTCTTCGCATCCCGCAGCGCTTCAATAATACGTCCCCGGATAATTCGATTCGGAACAAAACGCGAACCAATCACACGGCCGGGCTCCGATTTTCTTGCCACGAACGCCCCTCCCCCTAACCCCCTCCCGCGGGGAGAGGGGAAAGGAAGAAAATTTTTCCGCGTCGTTTTCATAATCCCCTTCGCCGTCAGCGGACACACATCCCAGCGGGGATTATTTTTCGTCTGGACCAATGATCCAAAATCCATGAGAGCAGCATGCCAGTTTGCTGCATCAAAACTTGTCATGGCGAGCGGAGACGAGCCACGTACGCGCGCATTGTCGCCCCTCGTCGGAGCCTGTCCTGAGCGCAGACGAAGGGCTCGGGGTGACAACGCTTTGGTTGCATGATTCAGAACTTCTGAAGCAATCGCCATTAATTCCGCATCATCTTTTTTCCATGTTCCATCCGCATTCTCCGGCCCGACGAATGTGCGATGCAAAATTCTGCGGATATTCGTATCAATGCACGGAGTGGGAATGTTGAAGGCAAAATTCCTGATCGCAGCTGCGGTGTAGGGACCGATTCCTTTTATTAAAAGTAACTCATTCATCTCACACGGAAATGTCCCCCCATGCTCTTTCATAATCGTGGCTGCTGCATCGCGTAATCGCAATGCGCGGCTGTTGTAGCCCATCCCCCGCCACGCGAGAATGACATCACGGTTCGATGCATTCGCGAGCGAACGCAGCGTCGGAAATTCACGAAGGAATCTTTTATAAATCACGATCACCCGACTCACCTGCGTCTGCTGGAGCATGACTTCGCTGACGAGAATCCGGTACGCACGCTCTGCATCATTTTTGATCATCAGATCGCGCCACGGGAGCGTGCGTTTGTGACGGGCGTACCAATCACAAATAGTTTCCGTAAAAAGTTGGATGCGCTGGGTACGGTTCATCGCTGCATATCATACAGAAAAAAATGAAAGGCTTTTTTGCTCATCGGGAAGCGGTATTCCTGTATGCTGCACTCATGCGCGCATTTTTGACGCTGCTCTCGGCTTCGTGGAGGTACAGCAA
>JACRIG010000103.1 GCA_016215715.1 Candidatus Peregrinibacteria bacterium
GCGGGTGATAGCAATGTCGCGGCGGATCCAGAGCCACGTGAAGACGAGGCCCTGCAGTGCCGTCAGCTCTGCCATCATGATGCTCCCCGTCTGCGCCACGAACGCGGCCGAGAACAGCCAGACGCCGCAGAGGGTAAAGCGGTCGCGCCGCGGAAGAATTTTCCCCATTGACCAGATGAGGAAGACCGCCTGTACGAGGAGGGTGGCGAACAGGAAGCGCCAGAAAAATTCCTGATACGCCCACCCGTCGGTGAGTCCGAGAAGGAAGCGCGCAGCGGGCGGATGCGGGTAGGGAATATTGAGGAGATATTTCGCCTCATCGGTACGCACGCCGGACATCGCCTGTAAAAATGCGAGGATGATGGCATACGCCTCCAGCCCGATGATGCTGATGAAAACCTGCCAATACCTCAGCGCAGGCGTTCCCGCCTGCGGATGTGCCGAGGAAGAGGAAGAATCTATGACGCGCATGGGATCAATGTCAGCGGATCGAAGCGGACGATGTAGCATGTTTGAGGATCGCTGCCGCGCCGGTGTTCGTGATGGATGAACTGCAGCGAATGATTCGTGACACTGACGGGATCGATGTCCGAGAGGAGCCAGCCCTGCCGCTCCGCGATCATCTGCAATGAGCGGGTTGCGTCACGACGCACTTCCGGCGACAACACGAGGAACCGGAGGTTCCATGCGGAAGGCAAAAGGAGGGCGGCCGCCCCGATGATGAAGAGGAAAAGCACCACCCACTGCGCTTCCCACAGGAAATCAGAGAGCCGCTGCAGCGCGATGCGAAACAGTTGCGCGAGGAACTCCATCTGCACACGGAAGGAAAATTTGCTTTCGCCCGCCCATCTGTTTCCGAACGTGAGCGGTACCTCGGCTGTGCGCGTACCGCGCGGGAGCGCACCGAGGATCTCCAGAAGTATTTTAAATCCGGTCGGCTTCAGTTTCTCCGCAATACTCCGATAGAGCGGACGACGGATCGCAAAGTATCCACTCATGGGGTCCGACACGTGCACCCGCGGAACATGTCGTGCGAGGAACGTTCCCATTCTGCTCATCAACAAACGGATGCCACCCCAGTCCGCCATGCTCCCGCCACGCATGTACCGCGAAGCAACCGCGATATGCGCACCGCCAGCGCCGATCGCATGATAGAGCCTTGGAAGCAAATGCGGATCGTGCTGCCCGTCACAATCCATCACCGCCAGTACATCACCCGCTGCCATCGCAAATCCTTCGGTGACCGCAGATGACAATCCCCGCCGCCCGATGCGCCGCAGCACTTTCACCGTCAGATCTTTTTTTGCAATCCTCTCGGCCACTTCCCATGTCCGGTCGGGCGAATCATCATCGACCACAATCAGCTCATGAGGGATCGACCCGAGCACGTCAGAGAGAACCGGAAGCAGGCGCTCGAGGTTCTTTGACTCGTTATAGGTTGGCAGAATTAGCGATAACACGGCAAAAGTGTAGCGCCTTCCCTTGCCCCTAGCCATTTCCTGCCTCACACTGCCTGTATGAAGGTTCTCCTGACCGGCAGCTCCGGCACCATCGGCACACGGCTCTGCGAGCGGCTTCTGGCCGAAGGGCATCAGGTTTTCGGCGGGGATCTGGTGAAAAAAGACTGGCGACCGGAGGTACGGGCCGTGACACGGGTGATGGATATGAGAGAAGCGAATCACTTCGGGATCATCCCGCCGGAAAATGTGGAGATCGTCGTCCATCTCGCAGCCAACGCCCGCGTGTACGAACTGGTGGAGGAACCGCGCAAGGCGCTCGATAACATGACGACGCTTTTCAACACGCTCGACTGGGCGCGGGAATATAAAATCAACAAATTCATCTTCGCCTCGTCACGCGAAGGGTACGGCAATATCAACGCCGATACCTTCACGGAAGATATGGTGCGGATCGAAAACTGCGAGAGTCCGTACACCGCCAGCAAAGTAGGAGGCGAAGCACTCGTCCACGCGTACACCCGTTGCTACGGCGTCGATCACGTCATCTTTCGCTTTTCAAACGTCTACGGCATGTACGACGAATCGAAGCGCGTCGTCCCCCTCTTTATCCGCCGCGCCCGCGCCAACGAACCGATGACGGTTTTCGGCAAAGAGAAATGCCTCGACTTCACCTACATCGACGACACCGTCGACGCCATCCTGTCCGCGATGAAAAATTTCGACGCGGTAAAAAACGACACCTACAATCTCGGCTACGGTCAGGGCACGACTCTGGTGCAGCTGGCGGAAGACATCAAGCGACTCATCGGCAGCACATCAGAAATTAAAATAGGTGAATCAAGGACGGGGGAAGTGATCCGCTACGTTGCGGATATTTCCAAAGCGAGGAAAAAATTAGGGTACGATCCGAAGGTGCCGTTCAGTGAGGGAATCAAGAAGGCGGTGGAGTGGTACCTCAAAAATACCTAAGGTAAGCCATAAACTAATATTTGACTATTTAAAAAATTAATACATAATATCATTATGTCTGATGTCCTCAAAACACTTCAGGATCTGACAACGGATGCTTCTGTTGAAAAGCATGTCACTCCACATGAGCGCAACATCTTGCAGTTATGGACACCATCAAAAGGAGGGGGAGATGAATGGCTAAAGATATCACACAACTCTTCTGCTCAGATCGATCATGCAGGCGCATTTCACTGGATGGGCGCACTCGTCCGCGAAAGTGCACAGGTGTATTGGCACCGTCTGCGGAAACTCATTCAGGGTGATGTTGTGGAGGGGCCGGACGGAAAATTCTTCCGGTTTATTGCAGAGCAGCGAAAGGCATTTCTCGTATGGCTCAAAGATGCCGGACAAAATTTTGATGCTGCAGCAAAACTGCAGTGGGGCACTCATCCCGTTCTGAAACTCGGACCGAGTGTGGGTTTGTTGGAAGGAATGCATCCGAATACCGCACAGGTGCGGCTCGGTTTCAAAAGTCTACTGAGTATTGATGAAGTCGAAAATAAAATCCCCAAATTTCGCTTCGACGCTGCCAGTGACCGGCGTCACAACCCCGTTGAGTTCAGAATGAAAGCGGAACCGGAACTGACACGTATTGCGCGGACGATGACAGAAATCTATGGAATGAAACTTCATGAAGGGCAATTGCCGGTTAAGTGGCTCCCGCCAAGCACCGATAATTCGTATCTGGGACTCGCACACGTAGATGGGTGGATGGACGCCGAAATGGGTGCAGACGGAAAATACAGGATCAATCATCAGTCCACGACGCTCTGTAACAGACTATCTTTGAGCGATGCCGATTGGGGAAAGACTGCGATGCCCTACATTGTGGGCCACGAACTCGGCCACGCGCTCGTCGGCTTTATGGCGGCACCGCAGCACTACGGGGTACAGGAGGCGATTGCTGAAATAAACCGCAGACTCGTCACGCTTGCGCATCCGGAACGATTCAACCGGATCTCGGAATATGAAATGCCCGCCATTCAGTGTGAGATGCCGGAAATTCTGGCGGGTGAGCAGGGGTGGGGGGTGCCGGAATTCGCAAGCCTGCATATTGAGAGCGCAGGCACTATAGGTGCGCAATACGCGGCATGCACTGCTGCTTTCCTCTATGCGCTGGGCGGCGATATACAAAAGGCAATCCCGCTTCTGCGGCATGCTCTGACCCAGTGGAAAAAGAAAGTGACGGACAAAGAACGGACGTATAATAAGTATCGCATTCCGCGCCTCGAAGACTGGCTGCAGGAGATGGACACAGTCATCCCCGGCTTCCGTGAGCGATTCAATGAAAGGGGTATGTATCAGGAAAATTCTCTGATACCTGAAGGGGAACGGATCACATGGATTCCACGGGAATTTGGAGGTGAGTTCAATGTTTGCCTCTGCACACGTAACAAAAATTATCTGGCACCGATGCGTCAGGGTATGAAACCGATGCAAAACGCTGGCCTGTCTCTAGCACCGACCGATACGGCATCCGATATGCTTATGCTGGACGGAACGGAAGCGATATTGCCCGTACCACCGGGTGACGGAGTACAGCAAGGGGTCATGCCTGCAGCCGACGAGATGGAGTTTTCACTATCCGCCGTTCACGGCCCGGCACCGAAGCAAAAAGGCGAACTACGCACCGAAGAAATCCAGACAATATTCGCAACACTGGCTCCTGTAAAAGGAATAGTGCAGGTGAAGTTCGACGATGGTCAACGAGGCGCTAAAACAGACTTCAACGGCGGTTTCCGATTCAAGCCGGATTTCGTGCACAAATGCGCCGATTTTCTGAACGTCCCGCTCAGAGCCGGAATGAAGATACATGTCACAGTAAAAGGTGAAAAACATACGGCACGAAAAACCCTGATATGGGAAGACTGGGGGATGAGGGGAGGGCGGTGGAAATGAAGGCGTAGACATTTATTTCTTCTCCTCGTGATACACCCCACTACGCTCCTGCGGGAGCTTCGGATCTCCTGTTTTTTAGATGTAAAAACAATATTCCACACACTCAACCCGGTACTCCAATTAACTGGAGTACTGGGCGATGAAGTACATTCATCAGTCATTGATCTCCTCGGACTGATTAAGAAGTAAGTTGAAGAACAGAAAATGTGCCGGATACTTTTTGCGGAGGTATTCAAAACTTCCTAATTGTGGATACGGTCGCTTACCTCCTCTGTTTCGTCTCGATCCATCGAGGCGATAGGTTTCATACACTCCCCGCAGCCACCGATCAACAGAATCAATTGTCGACCAGCCAACACCGAGTGTTTGCCGGATGGACAGATGGGTGGCACCCTGAAGCAGAAGCTTTGCGATCTGGATGCGTCGCGCGAGCATGACTTGCTCGCTTGGTGTGAGGAGTCCTTTCAGAAACACGATACAGCTATCTGTATTTTTTGCGGCACCCACAGTGGCCCAAAGTATCGTTTCGAGTGATTGAAGCTCTTTGGGCGTCAGCCGGCGAAAGTCAATTTTCCCTCGCATTGCCCCTCTACTCTAATACTCCAATTAACTGGAGTATTGGGTGTGAGATCATCAAAATGTGGCATGCGAAGAAAGATGGCTTCTGTAAAAGGAAATTTCCGTTCTGCCCACCCCCAGAACGTCACGCTTTTTTCTCCTCGTGGTAGACCATGTCGAGATTAATCTCCCACAAATTTGATTTGTTCGTCTGTCCCGCGACGATGTTGTCGACGGCGGTCATGGCCGTCAGCATGCTGTGATCCTGATTATTATATCTGTGCATCCCGTTGCGGCCGAGGAGATAGAGATTCGGGATGCCCTCGACGTAGTCGCGCACCACCGGCAACTGATCGTAGCTGCCGATGTAGGCAGGATAGGCCTTCGGCATCCGGAGAACACACGCATCGAGCACGTCTTCTTTTTTGAGGAAACCGATCGTTTCCATTTCACTGATACCGAGGTTGATCATGTCCTGATCCGGCTTCACCCACAGGTCTCCGCCTTCGTTCACAAAATATTCGAGACCGATCCAGACGGTATCGCGGTCCGCGACCATGTACGGACTCCAGTTGTTGAAGATCTGCACGCGTCCGACGCGGACCTGCCCTTCCTGAATGTAGATCCAGTTGTCGGGAACGCCGGAGGCGGGGTTTTTGCCCTTCTCCTGCACATGAAGTTTGCTGAGAAGCAGGCCAACGGTGAGAAAGTCGCGGTACTGGAGACCCTCCGCGACTTCAACGACAGAAGCGGCCGGACGCGGGGTGATCATCCCGATGAGATGCTTAATCGGCATCGTCGAGAAAAAATAATCACAGGGAATCTCCTCACGTTTTCCGGTCTTCACATGTTCGACTGTCACTGATGTCACTTTATTATTAGTTAGGTGCACCCCCGCAACACGCGTTTCCATTTTTACGTCACCACCGCACGCACGCACCTGCTTGCTCACCTCCTGCCACATCTGCCCCGGACCGAATTTCGGGTAGTAGAAGCGGGTAATGAGACTGGTCTCCCGCTCCTCCTGCGCTTTTTTAAAGTCGGAGCTGAAGAGATCTTTGATCGCATGGACGAGCGCGCGCTTGAGCGAAAGACCCTTGATGCGCTGCGCGCCCCAGTCGGCGCGGATCTGCGAGCAGGGAATGCCCCAGACCTTCTCCGTATACTTCTCGAAGAAGGTTTCGAAGAGCCGCCGTCCGAA
>JACRIG010000101.1 GCA_016215715.1 Candidatus Peregrinibacteria bacterium
CGCGTACCAGCAGATGCTCAGTGACCGCGGGTTCTTCCCGAAGGAAAAAATAAACGGCGTCTTCGGTGATCTCACGCGTGATGCGACCATCAGGTATCAGCTTGCGATGAAGCTCATCAGGAATCAGAAAGACGAAGGCGCCGGCACTGTCGGTGCGAAAACCATGCGTGCCCTCCGTCAGGAGGAAATCCAGCGCGCGAAGCAGATGGTAAGAAGTTTCGGATGGCAAGTCCTGTAGAGACGCAATAACTTGTGGTGAGCGGCAACGAACCATCTTGCGTCTCAGCCATCGCAGCAAGTACGATGTTTTTCTTGCACTTCGCCTCCTCCTCGGTCACGCTGGAAGCATGCATCGTGTCCTCACTGCAGCCCTCCTGCTTCTTCTGCCTTTTTCCGCAATCGCAAGCGGCAATACTATCTCCCGCCGCGACGGATTTCTCCTCATCTGGCAGAGCATCCGGCGGCCGGTTCCGGAGAACCGTGAGAAGCCCTTCACCGATGTCTCCGGAGGATCACGTGGCTTCGGCGAAATCACGTACGCAAAGTACCGCGGTATTATTGATGACCCTTCGTCAGGCTCAGGGCAAGTACCGTTTTATCCTGACGATCCACTAACACTGCAGGATGCTCTCGTGTGGCTCCTGCGGACCCGCAGCGTCGCAGAGCCGGATACAATTCAGCCGCAGACACTCTCCGGATTTTTAGAGAAATATCCCGTCGCGAATTTTACAGCAGAGAATGCACGGATGTCCCTGAGTGAAGATGATCTCATGACAACGATGCGCCGGCTGGATGCTGCGCTTGCGGAGGAAGAACATGAAGTGAGTCTCTACGCGGAAAAATTTCACGGTCACGGAACCGCCTTCGGCGAGACGTTCGACATGCATGCGCTTACAGCTGCACACAGGACTTTTCCGCAGAACACTCTCGTTCGTGTGACCAATGTCGCGAACGGAAAGAGTGTGATCGTCCGTATCAACGACCGCGGTCCGTACGTCACCGGCCGCGATATGGACCTGAGTCTCGCCTCTTTCACGTCGATTGCGGATCGCAGTAAGGGAAAAATTCAGGCGCGCTTCGGGCGCCTCGGCGACGCCGCTCTCGTCAGCGGCTGCGGTGAAGAACCACGCCATCAGATGCGCATCACCCGTGACACGCGTCTGCTCCCCGGTATTCCTCATGTGTTCCCATTGGGCGACACGCTCACGCTTCGGGGAAGCAAATCCTTCGTCGTCCGTTCTGTCCGCTATCCCGACGGCACCGTTGCGGCTCAGCAGAACTGGATCGTGAAAGACGAACTGTTCTCCTTCAAACCCGCGGTCAGCGGACAGTATCAATTCCTTCTCGGTACCGTGCGGGGCAATGCGCGGACGATGACTATGAAAGTAGTGTCGTGCGAATCGTGAATACTATCGCTTCTGAGTCAATGTGACTTTTTGGCTTTGAATAGGCCAATTATCGATCCTTTTGTTTTAATATGTATTTCGGGCATCCGTCGTCTGCGCACTACTCAGAACGTGTCTTTTCTGCTATAATTATTGGATTCTTTCATCACCTTAAAACTCACCCCCCTGATGCCGTGAACACCATTCTCGCCTTCCTACCGCTCTGGTTCTGGCCGCTCTTCTGGCTCTCCATTGTCACGCTGGGAGGTGTGTTCCATCTTGGCATCTGGGAGGACGCGTGGAACACCATCTGGACATGGTACTGGAGTGCGCCGGATGAAAATACCGCACTGATCGTCACCTGGTACTTCGGCTGGGGATATTTCAAGAGCGCGTTTCTTTTCGTCTTTGCCGCATGGAAGTCGCGCAGGCTCGTGTCATTCAAAGTCATGCTGCCGCGCAGTGACAGCAAGCTGGATCAGGAGAAACGGACGGAGAAGGACTTCAAGGAAAAGGTCGCGCTCATGGAACAGCTCTATCGCGCGGTCTGGGAAATCCGGAGTCTGTCCTTCTGGGGAATCATCTACTACTGGATCTTCCGCTACATCGGCATGAGTTTCGAGATGTTCGTTGATAAGGGGGAACTACAGTTTTTCGTCGTCACCGAGCCGCGTTTCGTGTCCATCGTCGAGAAGCAGATTACCGCGTTCTATCCGGATGCCGAAGTGACGAAACAGCCGACCCCGGAAATCTGGCCGAAGGGCAGCAAGCTCGTCGGTTACAACATGACGCTGCAGAAAAAATACATGTATCCCATCCGCAGCTACGAGCAGATGCAGGAGGACCCGCTCAACGATCTCGGCAATGTGCTCAGCAAGCTCGACCCGGATGACCGTGCAACGATTCAGGTTGTCTTCCAGCCTTCGTTCAGCAATAAGTGGGGGAAGAAGACGCAGAAATTCGCCACGTCCCAATTCAAGGGGAAGAAAGAGCACTCATTCTTCAATATTCCGATCCTCTCAGACATCCTCGGATTCATCGGGGGCGTCACGTCGGGTGATACGTCGACGATGGCGCCGGGCGCGACGAGGGGCGACTCATTCGTCCGTATGGTGCAGCCGGAGGAAGAACTCTACAAGCACATGGCGGAGAAGGGCGGTATGAGCTGGTTCCATTGTTCTATCCGCATCCTCGCGTCCAGCAAAACGCAGGCGAAGGCCATCGACATCACGAATAACCTTCAGGTTGCGTTCAACGTCTTCCGCAGCATCTACGGGAATTCCTTCGCGAACCGCCGGATGTTCGTCGGCTTCATGCCGCACGTCCTGAATGCGCCGCTCATCTACTGGCTCTGGAAACTGCGCCTCAACGGATTCTTCCACAAAGGCGTTCTCCTCGCGGAGAAGGAGCTTGCCGGCCTGTACCACTTCCCCGACAGCCGCTACAACAAGATTCCGATCATCCAGTGGATCACGTACAAGGTTCTGCCTCCGCCGCCGAACATCCCAACCGAGGGTATCGTCGTCGGCATCAACCGCCACCGCGCCACCGAAACGAAAATCCACTTCCTCGAGAAGGACCGCACCCGACATCAGTACATCATCGGGAAATCCGGCTGCGGAAAGTCCGCGCTGATCAGCTGGCAGTCGCGGCAGGACATCGCGAAGGGTGAAGGACTCTGCATCGTCGACCCGCATGGCGATCTCATCGAGGATGCGCTCGCGCATGTCCCCAAGGAGCGTGCCAAAGATATTGTGGTTTTTGATCCCTCCGATGTCGAGCGTCCGATGGGTCTGAATCTCCTCGAAGCAAAAACGGACGAGGAGAAGGACCGTGCCGCGCTCGACGCGACTGAAATTTTCATCAAGCTCTATGGCAACGAGATCTTCGGGCCGCGCATCCAGCACTACTTCCGCAACGGGTGTCTCACCCTCATGGACGACGAGGAGGAGGGCGCCACGCTCATCGACGTCCCGCGTCTCTTCGTCGACGACGAATTCCAGCGTTATAAAGTCAGCAAGTGCCGCAACATTGTCGTCCGCAGCTTCTGGGAGCACGAAATCGCGAAGACCGGCGCGCGCGAGAAAGAGGAAATGATCCCGTACTTCTCCGCCAAGTTCGGTCCGTTCATCACCAACCGCATGATGCGTAACATCATCGGCCAGCCGAAGAGCGCGTTCAACATCCGCCAGATCATGGACGAGGGGAAGGTGCTGCTCGTGAACCTCAGCAAGGGAAAGACCGGTGACATCAACGCGCAACTACTGGGTCTCATCTTCGTCAACAAGGTGAACATGGCCGCGCTCGCACGTGCCGATGTGCCGCAGGATCAGCGCCGCCGGTTCTACCTCTACGTCGACGAGTTCCAGAACTTCATTACCGAGGCTTTCACGACGATCCTCTCCGAAGCCCGCAAGTACGAGCTGGCCCTCATCATGGCTCATCAGTACATCGGACAGCTCGTCGGCAAGACCGAGGCGTACGGACAGTCGTCCAGCAAAATGCGCGACGCCGTCTTCGGCAACGTCGGCACCATTATGAGTTTCAAGATCGGCGCAGAGGATGCCGAATACATGGCGAAGGAAATGGCGCCGGTGCTCAGCGAGCAGGACGTCATCGGCATCCCGAACTTCCACTGCTACGTGAAGCTGAATATCAATAACACCACTTCACGTCCCTTCAGCATGGCGACCATCTACGACGAGTCGCAGCGTAATAACAAGCTCGCCGCACTCATCAAGGAGTACAGCCGGATGAAGTTCGGCCGCAAGCGGATCTTCGTCGATCAGGAAATCGAAGACCGCATCGGCATCGGCCATGGGGCAGATACCCCGCCCGCTGCGCCTGTGATTCCCGGCCCGACCGTCGGTTCCGACATCCCTGCTCCGATTCCGATTCCGGAGATACAGGGTGCCCCGATGCCGCTTCCGGACACGGCACAGGTTCCGGCACTGGCCGCTGACGCAGCACCGCTTCCGGTGGCCACTCCCGCATTCGAGCCGATGCCGCTTCCGGCCATGGATGTCATGTCGTTGCCCGCGATCGATGCCAATTTGCCGCCTCCGCCGTTGCCGCCATTGGCACCGCCGGCTACGGCCTGATTGAGGGTACAGAAGGCACAGACGGTACAGAGGTATGAAGGAAATTTTCCATATTTCATCTGTCCCTTCTGTCGCCTCTGTCCCTTTTATCTTCTGTCTCTGCTATCATCCGAATCCGAACCCCAGCCCTCACCCTCACCCCATGCCCTCCTTCTCCGATCTCAAAAAAACCTTCCGCTTCCAGCGTGAGGCGAAGAAAGTCCGCAAGGAACTCAGCAAGATCCACGTTGAGGCCGAAGCCTCGGGA
>JACRIG010000104.1 GCA_016215715.1 Candidatus Peregrinibacteria bacterium
GTACAGCAGACCCACAAAGAGAAGCGGAAGTTGTCCGATGTACAGAAACTCTGCCGCAAAAACGGGAATGATGTTATTGATCATCAGAATGTAGCCGAGGAAGAACGCCCCCGCGAGACAGTAGAAGAGGAAGGCCGAGAGTGTATGGAGATAGCGGAGCATGCGGTGATTGTAGCATCTGGAGCAACGACAGAGGCGACAGACGGGACAGAAGAAACACATATGCTGCCTCTGTCTCTTCTGTGCCCTCTTTGCCTTTTTCTCATCACTTCAACCTCTTCTGTACCGTAATCCTCTTTCGTCCCGTTGACCGGCGGCGGGCAAGGACCTGCTTCCCTTTTTTCGTTTTGCTCCGTTTGCGGTAGCCGTGGACACGGAGACGCCTGCGCCATTTGAGTTTTCCGAGCATAAATAGGTTTCGAAGTTCCCGGATGCTACCGGCGGATTTGGCTTAGAGCAAGGGGTTTTGAGAGGGGACCAACGTCGTTCGTTCTACCTTGGTCCCTTTGGTCCCATTGGAAACCCTGGTCCCCTTATTCGTAACGTACCGCCGGCTCCTCCACCCCTTCCACCCGATTCGCCGCCTGTGCTGTGAGAAAGAGGTAGTCACTTAATCGGTTCACAAAAATCAAACACTGCGGATTGATCGGTTCTTTTTCTTTGAGTGCGACGATACACCGTTCCGCTCTCCTGCAAACTGTGCACGCGAGGTGGAGCGCAGAACCGGGTTTTGATCCGCCCGGAAGAATGAAAGAGTTACGCGGCGGAATCGTCGGTTCCAGTTCATCAATCCAGCGCTCGAGAGTGCCGACATGATTTTCTCTGATGCGCTTCTCATTTTTTGGAAGAGCGTGCGATTCACCTTTTTTATCAGGAGCAGGGGTTCGCCCTGCGGTCACCGTGGCGAGAGGTTTCGCCAGATCCGCCCCGACCGTGAAAAGAAGATGCTGCACACGCTCCATCTGCGCATGAATATTTTTCGGTAAATTATTTTCGGAAAGCACCACACCCAAAAACGCATTGAGTTCATTCACGGTTCCGTACGCTTCGATGCGTTCCGACGCTTTCGAGACACGGTCGGTTCCGTAGAGACCGGTGAGACCTTTGTCGCCGGTGCGGGTGACGATGCTCATGGAATGGGAATATAGCACATGCCATCTGTAGAGACGCAAAATCTTGCGTCTTTCGCCCGCGGGCCTGAGACGTGCGATTCGCACGTCTCTACATTGTGCTCGCAAGAGCTGCCACCTTCTCATGCGCCTTCTTCGCCTCCTCTTCTGTCAGGGTTCGATCCGCGCTACGGTACGTGCAGCGCAGCGTCAGGTTGTACTCGTTTTCCCTAAGCGGCGCGCCGCTGTAGAGGTCATGCACAGCGACGCTCTCAAGGAGGGGATCACTCTTCTCCAGTTTTCCCATCAGCCCCGCAAACGGTTTCTGATGCGTGCGCTTTACCGTCAGGTCGTACGTCACAGCCGGGAAGTGCGGCGTTGCAGCTGCGAGTTTCACTCCCGATGGGATATCCAGAAGGTCCGTGACATGGAAGGTTGCCGCGGCGCTACGGTGTGTAAGGTCGAAGCGTGCGCGGACGGCAGGATGGATCTCGAAGATTGCTCCGATTGTTTTGCCGGCAACGACAATGTCTGCGCAGCGTCCGGGGTGCGCGACGGAGGGAATAGTTTTCGAAGGCACAATCGACATCGTCCAGCCGCTCTCCGCAAAGCTTCGCGCGAGTGAACGCCTGAGACGGAGGAACGGATCGGTTGCGGTCGTCACGGGGATCAGAGAAGCGAGGAGCACGCTGCACTCCAGATGTTCTTCACCCTTAAGCGGGAAAATGCGCGCGCCATGCCATGTCTGGATGGAATCCCGCGCAAATAGAAGATTCCTCTGCGCGTGTGCAAGCAGGCTCGGGAGTGTCGCAGGATGGAGGAGCGAGAAATCTTCGCTGAGCGGATGTTCCAGTCGCATTGCGTGCAGCGGGTCGAGGTTACATTTCTTCAGAAGGTCGGGACCGATGAGCGAGAGCGGGACGATCTCCGTGAATCCGTCTTCCTTCAGTGCATCGCGGAGGATATGAATCCGTTCTTCGCGCTTCGGGATATCGAGAGCGGCAACGGGCATCGTAGGGTGGATGCGGTGGTAGCCGAAGTGCCGCGCGACTTCCTCCGTCACATCTTCGGGAGTTTTGAGATCACGAAGTCTGTGAAGCGGAGGCGTCACCGTGAGAGAAGCTTTCGTCGCTTTCACGCTGCAGCCGAGATTCGTGAGAATCACCGAAGCCTGCTTCGCGGAAATCTCTGCGCCGAGCGCGCCGGTGAGTTGAGCGAGCGGCAGCGTGATCTTCGGCGCTTTCCCGTCACTGCCCCAACTCTCGATCTTCGATGCGAGTTTTGCTCCGGGGGCGAGCTCCAGAATCAGCCCGAGCGCGCGGAGGAAGCCGGCCTCGACGATCACGGGCGGAATTCCTTTTTCGTAGACCGTGGCAGCGTCCGTGCGGTGACCGGTGGCGATGATGGTGCGGCGGATGGAAATGGGATCGACGGCGGTGGAGTGGAGGTAGAGCCGCTTACTGCCCGATTTCGTCGAGCTGCGCAGGCCTCCCATAACGCCCATGAGGTCGAAGATCCCTTCGTCGTCACTCAGGACGATGGCCCCTTCCGGAAGCGGACGCTTCACTCCGTCGAGTGTCGTGATCGTTTCGCCTTTCTTCGCTGTGCGGAAGCGCACGTCGCCTTTAATGTCATCGGCGTCGAAGCAGTGGAGTGGCATGCCGAGTTCCATCGTGACGTAGTTCGTGATGTCGACGGGGAGACTCACCGACCTCCAGCCGGTCGCTTCCAGCCGCTTCTTCATCCATGCGGGCGTTTCGCCGATATTGTCGACGGTGATGAGACATGAACAGTAGCGCGGCACGAGCTTCGGGATATCAACGTGTGTTTTGAACGGCAGGGGAGTCTTCGGTGCCTTAGGTGCAGTCGTCTTCGCTGCTCTCTTCCATGTTGCAAGCCCGAGTGCGACAAACTCACGCGCGAAACCCATATGGGAAAAAAGATCGGGGCGGTGGGTGAGCGCAGTGTTGGAGATATGAAAAATGGTGTCGTTGAGTCCGAGTGCATCCGCGAGTGACATGCCGGTTTTGATTCCCGGCACACGCGTGACGTCGATAATCGGATGATCGCCGTCGCTGTGTTTCGGCGGGAACAACTCACCAAGATCGAGTTCGATCGCCGCGCAGATCATCCCCTCGCTCGCTTCGCCGCGGATTTTTACTGCGGTGAGTGTCACCAATTCTTCTCCATGTTTCACCGTGGCACCGGTGTGTGCGAACGCGACAAGCATTCCTTCACGCAGATTCGTCCCGCCGCAGACGACGCGCTTCATTCCTTTATCTGTCTGCACATCGGCAAGTGACAGACGATCGGCACCCGGATGCTTCACGAGCTTCAGGACTTTACCGACGCAGCAATTGCGCAGAAGTTTTCCCTGCACTTCCATTTCCTCCACTTCGGCAACCGAGAGCGTCAGCCGGTCAGCGATCACTACCGGATCCTTCTCCTTCCAGTCCACCATACTGCCGAGCCATTCGAGGGAAAGTTTCATGGGGACAGGCTACCACAATCTTCGCCGTACCCGAGTATCATTTTATGGTAAGCAGGAGCAGGCATTCCTGCCTGCGGGCACTGTGGACAGCATGTCTGTTTCCATTTTTGGTACTCTTGTGGGTATTTCCGCACGGAGTAGCATTTGTACCACTCATTCCCTCCCTCCCATTTCTATGATGTTCAGCAGAAACGGAAAGTCATCCGGTGCCTGCACCGTCTGCAGGATCGTCGGCACGATCATCGGGATCATCGTTCTCCTCTCGTCGATTGTGGCGGCGATCGGTGTCTACAAGGCGCACTTCCTCCTCGGCGGCGCGACCTTCGGAACAACGAACGGATCACTGGCCCTCATCGCTCTCGCGGTGAACCTGATGTTCCTGAAGAAAATGAGCAGGATGTGTCCGTGTGGCGGGATGTGTGCGTGTGATGTGAAGAAATAAGGCATTGACTGGCATTGAGTCTTGCAGAAGCGTCCCTTACGATAGGGGCGCTTTTGTCATGAGTGAAAAGGGCGCGAGGAGAGGTCGCATAGTGGCCTAGTGCGCACGCTTGGAAAGCGTGTGTCCCTGAAAGGGGACCGAGGGTTCGAATCCCTCCCTCTCCGCCAAATCTAGTATCTTATATAATTTTCCACGGGTGTTAAAACATCAATGCTCCATTTTCCGTTTCTTAGCACAATTTTTGCCCTCAATTCCTCTCCCTTCCAAGTATTTTCTCCTTTCAGCTGGTACTTCGTTTTGAATTGGAATATTTTTCTAGTGTCCGTACTTTCTCCTATGCATTTTTGTACTTCAATCAATTCAGTATCTGACCATTTTTTTTCTGTCCAATTTCTTAACTCATCTTCGGATAAAATTGGATTCGATCCAGCGTATTCAGGAGTGAGTAATGCATTTGCATCATGAAATCGGTTTGTATTTAGTCGCGCATAGAAGTCTGCTAGAACCTTGTAAGCATCTGCACAAGATTTTGCCTCCGCCACCTCAACTGCAGTGGGCTCTTTTGAATTTATCTCGGTCTTATGAAGATTTATCTCACCTGCAACTTGAAAATTAAAAAGATTTAAACCCCCAAAACTAAAAAATGAGATACCACCTAATAGACCTACTCCTGCCAGATAGGGCCATTTCTTTTTCACAGTCGTATATTACGCTGTTTTTCCCTCCTGCAACCTCTTCGCCAGCGTCCGGATGTACGCGGCCGAAACCTTCATCGTCTTGTAGGAACCCGTCACCGGATCGAAGATCCGCTTCTTCTGCATGTTCACTTTCCACGGTCTGCGGGTCGCGCGCAGCGAGTGGCTGCGGGTGTTGCCGAAGCCCGTTTTCTTGCCGGTTTTAATGCAGACGCGGGGCATGAGAGTGAGAGGATAATGATAGTCCCTACACGGGTCAATGCGAAAATACTGTATACTTTGCCCGATGCACTTCCTCAATCCCACCTACCTCATCTCCGTCCTCATCGCCGTCAGCGTCCATGAGTGGGCGCATGCGATCATTGCGGACAGACTCGGCGACCCGACCCCAGGACATGCGGGACGACTGACGCTCAATCCGCTCGCGCATATCGACCTCGTGGGGGCACTCATGTTTCTCATTGTCGGCTTCGGCTGGGCCAAGCCGGTGCCTATCAACACGTCCTAATTTCGACATCCGCGACAGGGGACTGCAATCACGGCACTCGCAGGACCGTTTGCGAATCTGTGCCTCGCGATTATTGCATTCACTACCCTGCTTTTTCTCGCGGGAAGCATGCAACTGACATCCGTGTTCGATCTCCTCTCGCCGCTCACGGGACTCACCGCGGGCAAAACCGTCTTCATTCAGATTCTTCAGAGTTCACTCTTCGTCAATCTTGCCCTCATGGCGTTCAATCTCTTCCCCATTGCACCGCTCGACGGAAGCAACATCCTTCAGATGTTCATTCCCCATCGGTACATGTCACGATACGAAGACATTATGCGGGTCGGCCCGTTCATTCTCCTCTTCCTGATTTTCTTTGAGACATTCCTTCCGGTTCATCTTCTGACGGGGTGGGTGTTCGGGATTATGAGTTTTGCACTGTCGATTTTTTCGGCGGTGGCGGGGATGGTGGGGTTGTAGACAAAGGAAAAAGATCTTCCATTCCTTCAGTCTTACCCTTACCCTAGCCCCACATTAGCCGCTGTAGCTCAGTGCCTCAGCGGAGCGGGTATCAAAAAATAAGCTCGGTTCACTTCTGTTCCTTCATCTCACGCATGAATTACGCCGCTGTAGCTCAGTGGTAGAGCACGTCCATGGTAAGGACGGGGTCACGAGTTCAATCCTCGTCAGCGGCTCCATGCATAGGTTCACATACATATTGCACTCCCTGAGGTCTCCATAGACCCATGGGAAGAGGACGTTTCAAACCTGCATTCAAAGGCATTCGAGGATTTACCACCTGCTACAACAGGGCGGTACGGTGGGAACATATGACCGAC
>JACRIG010000102.1 GCA_016215715.1 Candidatus Peregrinibacteria bacterium
CCGGCGGCTACCGCGTGGCCGACGAGGCCCGTTACGACCTGGCCCGCGGCTTCACGTTCGAGCGCCAGCTCTCCTCCTTCGACGGCGGCGCCGTCGGCGATGCACTCACCTTTGCGGACTTTGTCGCCGCGGGCGACGCGGGGACGCATGTGGAAACACGTGCCCTGATTGGAACGGAGGAATGTCTGCATCGGGTAGGTCTGCTTGCGGCCGGTACGGTAGACGATGCTGATCTGGTCGGCGTCGACGTACGTCACTTCTCCGTCTTCCTCTGCGAGATGCGCGTGACCGGACGCGCGCGCGGCGAGACCTTCGAGCCCCGTCCCGACGAGCGGCGCGTGCGGTTTAATGAGCGGCACAGACTGTCTCTGCATGTTCGTTCCCATGGATGCGCGGGTGTTGTCGTCGTGCTCAAGGAACGGAATGAGAGCGGTGGTGACGGAGAGAATCTGCTTCGGCGAAACGTCGATGTGCGTGACGTCGCGGACGTGCGCGAGGGTCGGCTCACTTCCTTTGCGTGCGGAGACGCGCGTCGTGAGGAACTCTCCGAATTCAGAGAACGTCATCGCGTCCTGCGCCTGCGCGATCGTGAGGCGGCGCTCCTGCTCGGCGTCCATGTACGTCACCTTGCCTGTTGCATACGCGCGCACGGATACCTCCGATTTTCCTTCAGCTTTGAGCAGCGAAACGATCTTCTTCGCCATTTCTTTCGTTTCGACTTTGTCGCCTTCCTTCGCGAAAATTTTGCGTCCGTCTTTCACGGGTTCGTCGATCATGCGGCCGGCAAGTTTATCGGCATCGAGCGAAACGGTGCGCTTCACTTCCTTGTACGGCGTCTCGAGGAAGCCGTAGCTGTTCACGCGCGCGAAGCCCGCGAGGTGAACGACGAGTCCGATGTTCGGACCTTCCGGAGTCGCGATCGGACAGATGCGGCCGTAGTGACTCGGGTGCACGTCGCGGACGTCGAAGGATGCGCGCTCGCGGGAGAGTCCACCCGGACCCATCGCGGAGAGCCTGCGCTTGTGCGCGAGTTCTGCGAGGGGGTTGGTCTGATCCATGAACTGCGAGAGCTGGGACGACGCGTAAAATTCACGCATCGCAGCGGTGATCGGGCGGCAGTTGATGAGCTGGGTCGGGGTGACGGTCTCAAGATCCATGACGGTCATACGATCCTTCACAATGCGCTCCGTGCGGACGAGTCCGACGCGGTACTTGTTCTGGACGAGTTCACCAACGGAACGGACGCGGCGGTTACTCAGGTGATCGATATCGTCAGCGACGCCCTTGCCGTAGTTGAGGCGGACAAGTTCGCGCAGAATCTCGACGAAGTCGACGACCTGAAACACGCGGTGTGCTTCGTCGCTCGGCGTTTCGACCCCGAAGCGGCGGTTGAGTTTGTAGCGGGCGATCGAGCCCATATCGTACTTTTTGAAATCGAAGAATAGGCTGTCGATGAGCTGTTTGGCATTCTCGGGTGTTGCGTAATCGCCGGGGCGGATGCGGCGGTAGATGGACTGGTAGGCGTCTTCGAGCGTCGTCGCCGTGTCCTTCTTGAGCGTTGCTTCGATGAAGTCATGTTCCTCTTCTGTGACGTCAGAAAAGAGCCCACGAATCTGGTCATCGGTCTGGTACCCGAAGACGCGGAGCAATTGCGTAATCGGAATCTTGCGCTTGCGGTCGATCTTGCAGCTGATGATCCCACGACGGTCCGTCTCGACTTCCAGCCACACACCGCGCTTGGGGATGATCTTCGCAGCGTGATACTTCGGATAGTCAGGCATCGACGAGAAGAAGACGCCCGGCGAGCGGACGAGTTGATGCACAACGACGCGCTCGATGCCTCCGATGATGAAGGTGCCGGAGTCCGTCATGAGCGGAATGGAGCCGAGGAACACATCCTGCTCTTTGATTTCACCGGTCTCTTTGTTGATGAGCTGCACGTGTCCCTTCATCGCCGCCTCGTACGTGAGGTTGCGGCGGCGGCAGGTCTCCGGCTCGTACTTGGCAGGGTCAAAAGTGTGGCCGAGAATGCGCAGTTCGAGTTTCTTGCCGGAGAAATCGGTAATCGGGGTGATTTCCTCGAGAAGTTCTTTCAGTCCCTCCGTGAGGAACCACTTATAACTTTCGAGCTGCATCTCGATAAGTGACGGCACGTGGGAAAGTCCCTCATCAGGAACGAGATACGCGCGCTCATCGGACACTTTGCGCGGCTGCAGGTCGGCCGGCAGATCTTTGAAACCGGCAGGGACGCGGCCTGCGGGCGGGAGCAGATGGGGATGAACGGTCGGCAAAATTTCCTTCTCCACATCCATCTCGTACGCTCCGCGCGGCGGAATTTTTTTCATCGGAGCAATCTTCACCGGCGTCTTCGCGGCAGGTGCGGGCTTCTTCGCTTCTTTTGCAGCGGGCTTCACGGCAACCTTCGGCGCCTTCTTCTCAACCTTCTTTACGATTTTTTTCGCAAATTTTTTCGCCTTCTTCAAAACTTTCTTCGCGGCTTTCTTCATAACCTTTTTCACCGGTTTCTTTGCCTTTCTCAGAACCTTTTTCTTAGCAACTTTTTTCTTCTTGGCCATACGAAAGGGGGGAATGTGAGACGGAATGCCCCATAAGTAACCCTAACGCTAAGGATGCTCATGAAGCTAAAACCTGTCTCAGCGCTCACAACACAATCGAAGCCAGCTGGAACGCGAGGAATTTTAGGGGTTTTGAGCCGTGCGTCAAGGAAAAAACCCTATTTCATGGCAATTTCAAACCTCCGTTCCACCTCCGGCCAATTCACCAGCTTCCAGAACGCCGCGATATACTCCGGCCGCTTGTTTTGATACCGGAGATAATATGCATGCTCCCACACATCCAGCCCGAGAATCGGCGTCTTCCCGTCCATCAACGGCGAATCCTGATTCGGCATGGAGAGTAACTCCAGCTTGCCGTCCTTCACGACCAGCCACGCCCAGCCGGAACCAAACTGAAGAGTCGCCTTCTCGGAAAATTTCACTTTGAAATCCTGAACGGATTCGAAAGCGCTGTCGATTGCAATCTTGAGATCCCCCGTCGGGTCTCCTCCGCCCTTGGGACTGAGGATTGTCCAGAAGAGAGAGTGATTCGCATGTCCCCCGCCGTGATTTTTCACCGCAGTTTTTTTGTCATCGGGAACGTTCGAAAAATTCTTCAGAAGTTCTTCGACGTCCATCTTCTCCCACTCGGTACCCGCGACCGCCGCATTCAATTTTTCGATGTACGCCTGATGGTGCTTCGCGTGATGGATTTCCATCGTCTGCGCATCGACATGCGGTTCCAGCTCGGTGTAGGCGTAGGGCAGCTTCGGCAGTGCATAAGGCATATATCAATGGGGAAAAGGCTTAAGAGAAACGATCTTCCAGTATAATCCCGAAGAACGCGTCCACAAGCAAATGACGTTGCTCTCCTGCCTCCATGACAATTCGCACGATCAATTCTCCGGCCGATCTTGAGCGCTACGAAGCGTGGCTTCAGTCGCATCCGCACAATTCCCTCTGGCAATCCAGCGGCTGGAAAAATTATCAGGAAGCACTTGGGCGCGACACACGATTGTATATTGCAGAAGAAAATGACCAG
>JACRIG010000105.1 GCA_016215715.1 Candidatus Peregrinibacteria bacterium
TACCACGAATTCCCTTGAAGGAGCGTTCACAAATATCAAAGCAAAAATTGCGGTCCATCCGGGACTGAGAATCGACCGGAAACAGAAGCTGATTCAGGAGCTCTTACGCGGAAGGTAGCCTGCAAAATTTCCCATTAAGCCCAAAATCCAAATACCAAGTAAATAAAGAAGTGGAAAAATGAAATTCCAAGCGATTACCTGATACTTCCCTCTTTCATCTTTCTTGGCTTTTGGTTTTTGGTATTTGGATTTTCAATCTGCATTACGCATCCTCCTCCGACTTCCCATATCTGAACTTCGCCGTCAACCGGCGGCAAATGCGTCGAGCTGAGAAACACCTGATGTCCCGTGAGATTGCCCAGCAGCGCGCTGCGGTGTTCATCATCAAGCTCAGAAAATACGTCATCGAGAAGAATGACCGGTTTTTCGCCTCGCGTGAGCTCAAGATACGACGTTTCGAGGAAGAGAAGCGCGAGTACTGCGGTACGCTCCTGACCTCTGGAAGCGAATGCGGGAAGCTCCCGGCCCGCGACCACCATCTGCCAGTCTTCGCGATGCGGACCCACTGTCGTTGATTGCAGAAGTAAATCTCGTGCGCGATTCTCCCGAAGAAGCGTGAGAAGCTCAGCTTCCATCGAAGCGAGCTCAGACTCACTTCCCTTTCTGCGGTACTGAATCAGCGCATCGTCCCATTTTTCACCGAGAGTTCTGAGTTCAGCTGCGAGGGTGAGGTTCAGTGTCCCGATCAGATTCAGCCTCGCGAACGTAATGGCGCTCCCGCGCGCTGCTGCTTCCTTGTCCCACAGCGCGAGAGACGATTCTTTGGCTTCACCCCGCGCAATACTTTTCAGCAGCGCACTGCGCTGTTTGAGGACCTTCTGATAACCGGCGGAGAGCGTCAGAAAATCCGGCGACACCTGACAGAGTAACTGATCGAGGAAGCGTCTGCGCTCCGCGGGCGGGCCGCTGAAGAGTTGTAAATCTTGCGGCAGAAATGTGACGCTCGGGAGCAGTCCTACAGATTTTGAGAGCGGAATCTTCACATCATTGCGAAATGCTGCCTTTGCGCGCCTCGGGGTAAGCTCACTCGTGACTTCCAGCGTGAGGTGTTCATCGTCGTCCGCGCTCAGCTCTCCCTTCACCCGATAGAAGCTCTGCTCCCACGTCGCGAGGTCTTCATCTTCCCGGCCGCGGAAAGATTTCGAGAGGGAGAGGACGCCGATCGACTCCAGCAAATTTGTTTTCCCGCTGCCGTTCGGGCCGAGAAGCAGATGGACATCGCTATCGGCGAAAGACACACGCTCAGAATCATAATTGCGGAAGTGCTCAAGCTGGAGGGAAAGCAGACGCATGATTATTGCTTCAGGAATCGCATCGCATCCTCATACACTCGCTGCACCAAATGAAGGTACTCCCCGCGCTTCACATATTTTCGCAACTCATCAATCGTCACCCACATAAAAAGATTTATTTCTTTCTGATCGACCGTCACAACGGTATCACTTCCGGTGAATGCGCAGATGAATTCAATTTTCTGGCCTTTGACATGATCGGGCCGAAAGCGGCGGTAGGACGCTGGGAAGTCATACTGGTAAATAGCGGAGCTTTTGCCGATCACCTTTGCGTCACTGATGCCGGCTTCTTCATTGAGTTCACGGAGTGCCGCCTGTTCAATCGTCTCCCCCTCCTCTCTCCCCCCCTGCGGCAATTGCCACGCATCGCGCTTGCGGGGTTTGCGCAGAAGCAGAATTTGATACTTGCCCTGAGCGGCGACGAAGGGGCCGCCCTGCACAGGCCGAAGCAGGAGTACCGAAGCCGCGGAACGATAGACCTCCTTGGACATGAAACGAGTATAGGGCTGGGACGAGGGCAAGGGCTAGGGCTAGGTGAAACGAACACGAAAAAATATCTTCTTGCCCTTGCCCTAACCCTAGCCCTACGCGGAGTGTCTCTCTTCCTTCAATTTCACCGCCGTCCTCTTACGGCAAACAGCGCAATACTTGGCACGCTTAAAGTCTTTCCACCCGATTCCCTTGCTGTTCTGCTTATGCAAACGGACGGACCCGACCCGGTTTCCCGAGACGGTGCAGAACATTGCGAAGACAGTGCGCTTTCCTCGTGGCATAGCTGGGACACTTTACTGAGTCAGTGCCAGTAGCGCAAGACCAAAAAAGACGATCGTGAAGCTGATAATCTTGATAGAAACTGACTGAGCGGACAATAATTCCTTCGCGGCGAACGAAGGAAAAACGAGGGAGAGAAGCCACGCGGACATCAGGACAAAAAACGCCTGGGTGCTGCCGATGATCGATACCAATGACAGAGGACCGGATCGATAGGCCTGAACGACCAGAAACATTCCGGCAAACGCACACACGCCACTGAGGGCACTCAGCATAAAAAAAGCGGCCGGCAGAGTACGGATGCTCCTCAGAAGAATACGGCATTGCGCGGGCCTCAGGAGCGGCACCACACACGCACACAATTGACGCCCCAGTGTGGCCCAGAAGAAGATCGCCAGATAGGACTGCCCTCCGAGGAGTCCCGCTTTGGTGATAACGCTGATCGGAATGTACAGCAGCGCAAGACCGGCAAAACGCAGGAGTGTCCGCGGAACGGAGATATGTGCGTGCCAGAATGACACAAAGAAGATTCCGCTCACGATGCAGAGTGCCCCCAGAGATTGCAACAGCGTCCATCGTTCATGGAAAAAGAGAAATCCTGCGATACTCAAAAGCAATGCAACGACAGCCCACGCTGAGTTCGTCACGGAAATATCGATGTCATCGACCACCGTGAAGAAAACCGCATCCCCAAGGTACGCAATCACGCCGGTGATCATGAGCGCAAGAACCCACGTCGACCGGATGTCACCAAAGAAGAAACAGAAAAACAGCAGAACGAGCATGAAGACGCCCTGTCCCCACTGGAGCATCCACGGTTTTTTCTCGTACCACCGCACCAGCACGGAATCGATCAGATTACTCGTGCCATAACTCACGACGGCCAAAAGACTGAAGGCGATCCACATCGAAAACAGTATACCCGTTCTGCTTTACCCCCCGGCCATGTATCCCTTCCCCGCTCCCGCTGTATTGAGGTAGCTGAACGCACTGTTCGCCGCGACCGACCCTTCCCCCGCCGCCGTCACGAACTGGGCAAAGTAATTGCTGGCGTTCGTGAGGTCCCACGCTCCAAAGACACCCGCAACGCTCGTTCTCTGCGCGGCATCGACTTTCAGGAATCCCTTCGCATCAACCTCACATCCGATCTGCTTGGGGATCATCGTCGCGGGGTCCGAGCCGACTTCGATAAAGACGCCGTCGACGGTCAGTGTGTCCGAGCCTTCGAATGGCTTCGCGAGCTTCACCCCCGTCACCTTCGTCGTCCCGAGCACTTCGGTAAGTTGATTCTCAAGCACGAACACGACGTTCTCCCGGGCCTTCACGCGGTCGACCCAGTAGGGCTCAGCGCGGAATTCATTCCGGCGATGAACGAGATACACTTTCTTCGCAACTTGTGCAGCGATTGCCGCACCTTCGACGGCGGAGTCCCCTCCTCCGATCACCGCGACATCCCTTCCTTTGTAAAAGAAGGCATCGCACGTTGCACAGTACGTGACCCCTTTCCCGGAAAATTCTTTTTCACCCGGAATACCGAGGTGCCGTTTGTTAGAACCCATCGCGAAAATCACGGTCTTTCCTTCCACTGTTTCGCCATCATCAAAAAGCAGACGGAATCCGCCATCGATTTTCTCAATCTTCGTCACCCGTGCGATCTTGTGCCTCACATTTTCAAAGCTGAGCGCATGTTTCTTAAAATTCTCCATCAGGTCCGGCCCCGTGATATCAATAATTCCCGGCCAGTTGCCCACTTCTGCGGCCGTCAGTCCCAGTCCCCCGTCCTCCACCCCGACAATGAACGTGTTTAATTTGTAGCGTGCAGAATAAATCGCCGCTGTGTAGCCCGCGCACCCGAGGCCAATGATCAGAACGTCAAACATCATGGGTAAGCGTAGAGGATGAGAGATGCTTGGGTAAAGGGGGATACGATTACGAGGATGCGGTTACGAGTTAAAAGTTACGGGTTACGGGTTACGAAAGCTTATACAAAAAAAACAACTCGTAACTCGTAACTCATAACCCGTAACCCATAACCCATAACCCATAACCCATACCTTCATTTCACCCACCCCCTCACTCTCATCGTCTCCAGCATCCTCTTCACCCCCAGCACAAACGCCGCCCCGCGATAACTCAGCTTCTCCCTTCCCGCTTCCCGTCTCACAGCCCGAAACGCCGCGAGCATGATTCTCTTCAGGTCCGCATCAACACGCTCCGCCGTCCACTGCTCGCCACTTCGTCCCTGCACCCACTCAAAGTAACTCACGGTGACACCGCCTGCATTGGAGAGAACATCCGGAATGACCTGAATGTTGCGCTTCGTGAGAATGGAATCCGCCTCCGGCGTTGTGGGACCGTTCGCGAGTTCAAGAATGAAATGTGCCTGAATCTTGCCGGCATTCTTCGCCGTGATCACGTTGTCCAGCGCCGCGGGAATCAGAATGTCGCAGGGAAGCTCGAGCAATTCTTCATTGGTCACGGCCTGCACGTTATCCATCTTCATTTTTTTGATATCGCAGACCGACCCCTGACAGTATTCGCCTGTTACAGAGCCAGTGCTGCTCTTATATTTCTGAATCCGGACGGGATCGAGACCTTCTTTGTAGTAGATACCGCCGTGCGAATCCGAGACTGCGACGATGGTACAGCCGGCATTATGGAGAAACTGCGCCATCGCCGCCCCCGCGTTCCCGAAGCCCTGAATGACGACGCGCAGATCTTTCGGGTTGAGCGCTTTGCGTTCGATCAGCTCCTCCAGAATGAAGAATGCACCGCGCGCGGTGGCGGTATCGCGACCGAGTGACCCTCCGTAACTCAATGGTTTTCCGGTGATGACCGCGGGAGCGAAGCTCTTCGTCAGCACTTCGTACTCATCACGCATCCAGCCCATGATATCGGGGTTCGTGTTCACGTCGGGCGCGGGCACATCGATATCCGGACCGATGTGCGTAGCAAAGGCCCGGACGTACGCGCGCGAGAGCAGCTGCACCTCACGCTTCGAGAGATTTTTTGGGTCGCACTGCACCCCGCCCTTCGCCCCGCCAAAGGGAATGTCGACCACAGCCGTCTTGATGGCCATGAGGGCCGCGAGTGCCTTCACCTCGTCCTCATCGGCAGCCGGATGGAACCGGATGCCGCCCTTGTAGGGACCGCGCGCGTCATTGTACTGGACGCGGAATGCGGGAAAATTCGCGGACGTGCGATTATCACGGACGATCGTGATGGTGTTCTTCCAGATATGTTTCGGCTCGCGAAAGAGTGCCCGCTCGGCGGGAGTGCAGCGGAGATGATCGAGTGCGTGTTTGAGATTCTGAGCGAACCGTTTGTAAGGGGTCTGAGCGGACGCTGTCTTTACCATACATCCGGATCCTAGGCGTGTGAACGCGCAGGATCAATCACAATATCGTTCATTATTATCAAAAAGAACAGCTGCGAAGCCGTGCTAGCGAACCGTGCTGTACCCGCCCGGCACCCCGTTCTTGGAAAGAACCACCTGCCACAGCTGCGGGCTGCGCACTTCAAATGCACCGGCGAATGACAGGAGATAATACGCGAACATCCGGAAGAAGCGCTCGCCGTAGCGCTTCCGGAACGCGGGCCAGCTTTTCACAAAATTGCGGTACCACGCGCGCAATGTCGGCGCGTAGTAGGCGCCGAAGTTATGCCAGTCCTCCATCACGAAGAGTCCCTCGATGGCCCGCCCGATCTGGCTGGCAGACGGGAGCATGCTGTTGGGGAAGATGTAGCGGGTCGTCCACGGATCGGTCGAGGTCGTGACCGAGACCGTTGTGCCGATGGTATGGAGGAGGAAGAGTCCGTCCTCCTTCAGACATTGCCACACTTTCCGGAGAATCGTCCGGTAGTTTTTGTAGCCGACATGCTCGATCATTCCGCAGATGAGCACCTTGTCGAAGCTTCCTTTCAGATCGCGGTAGTCCGTGAGCCGTATCTCGACCGGAAGGCCTTTGCAGAACTCGCGCGCGAAAGATGCCTGCTCCTGTGAAATTGTGATGCCCGTCACGCGGCACCCGTAGTGCTTCGCTGCATACTTCGCAAAGCCGCCCCACCCGCAGCCGATGTCGAGGACGTGGTCGCCCTTCTTCAGCTGCAATTTGCGGCAGATGAGATCCAGCTTCTGCTCCTGCGCGCGATTGAGGTCTTCCGTGTCCCTGAAATAGCCGCACGTGTACTGGTTGTAGGGGTCGAGGAACGCCATGTAGAAATCGTTGCCGAGGTCGTAGTGTTCCTTCGCGACTTTCATCGCCCGCCGCTTCGTCTGGAGGTTCAGTACGCGCGACCTGAGAACGTGGAGCGCAAAGGACAGCGAATGCGGCAGATGTTCCTCAATACGCGCCAGGATTATTTTTTCGAAGAAGAGATCCAGCTTCTTACAGTCCCACCAGCCGTCCATGTACGACTCGCCGAGTCCCAGCGACCCCTGCGCGAGTACACGACGATAAAAGCGCGGATCATGTACAGAAATATCCCACGGCTGTTTGCCGTTCACCGTCACTCCCGCCTGCTTTAGCAGTTCCCGGACAGTGCGTTCGGCGGAGGTGAATCGCATACTCCTGCAAGTAAAATCCATGGAAGCGGAAAAATCAATGTCATTCGGTCTCAGTCACCCGTCTACGAGCGTGTGTTACACTGACTTTATGCCATGGTGGCGGAATGGTATACGCGCGCGACTCAAAATCGCGTTCCCGAAAGGGATTGTGGGTTCAAGTCCCACCCATGGCACCACGTAAAAACGCTCGCAGTGCGCTGCTCGCGTTCACGTGGCACCGCCATCAATTCTGAAAAGCGCACGAGAAGCGTTTTTACGTGTCGCGTGGGCGCGAAGCGCCTTTACGCGACATGTCTGAATAAAGCATCTGCTATAATTCTTCGCTATGCATCACGTCTACCTCATTGAAGCTGAAAATAATGGCAAGCGATACATCGGTTACACGACTGATCTAAAACAAAGGCTTGCTGATCACAACAGACACAAGAATGTTTCAACGAGAAGAGAATTGGAATGGAAACTTATTTATTGCGAAACATATGTGAATAAGATGGATGCACTTGGGCGAGAGAAATTTTTGAAGAGCGGCTCTGGTTGGAGATTTCTCAAAAAACAACTGCAACACTACTTGGAACAGACAAATGATCAGTCTCCATCAGTGATAAATAGTCCGAGTGTCCCTCTTGGTGTGGACATTATTGTTCAGAATACAAAAGGCAAAATCCTTCTTACTAAGCGCGCAGACGATGGTTCATGGAGCTTGCCGGGTGGATGGGTTGAGGCCACTGAAACAGCCGACGAAGCTGTGAAACGTGAATTGTACGAAGAGACAGGACTGTCTGTAACAGCTTTCAAATTGGCAGACGTATGTGTCCGTCAAACAGGAACTGTACATATGACATACGTTGCTACACAGGTTTCAGGCGATCTTCGTGGTTCAGATGAAAGTACGGATGTTCAATACATTTCTTTTTCTGACGTTGAAAAGTGGCATGCTGATCATCAGGAGAGGATTCGAAGGGCATTGGGCTTATAGTCTTTTCCGCTATGCTCGAATCCCATGAAAAAGTACTCCCGCTTCATCTTCGACTCCTTCGCCTTCGACCCGAAATCGGGAAAGATAGAGCTGCATTACAGTCTCGACGATGAAGTGTCTTTCACGGAAACCATCATCCTGCCTGTCTGTGAATCAGGAACCGGAGCACCCGACGCGGAATTACAACACGCGCTGTTTGCTTTGCACCTCATCGGCGGCATCAGCTACTACAAAACCTGCCTTCCGAAAATCATCGAGATCCGCAGCGGTTCACTCACAGAGAAGGAAGCGGCGTTCTGGACGGACGTGTACGAGAATGGACTCGGCGAATTTTTCTATAAGAATGATATCGATTTTCGGGGGTTGATTCGGTTTCCGGCGGCAGACGCCCCTCCCCCTAACCCCCTCCCGCGGGGAGGGGGGAAAGAAAAAATGCGAGAGGGAGGAAAAAACGGAGAAAGAAATAGGGGAGAAGTGCTGGTACCGATCGGCGGTGGGAAGGATTCCATCGTCACGGCGGAGCTTCTGAAAAAAGCCGGCAAAGACGTGACGCTGCTGCGGGTCGGACATCATCCTCTCATCAATGAAGTCGCGAAGATTGCCGGACTTCCTCTCCTCACGGTCGAACGACATCTCTCCCCTGCTCTCTTCGATCTCAATGCAGCGGGAGCGCTCAATGGACATGTGCCGATCACCGCATACCTGAGTATTCTCAGTGTCATCATTGCGATGACCGAAGGTTTTGAAGCGGTCGTCTGGAGTAACGAACGAAGTGCTTCCGAAGGAAACGTCACGGTGCACGGGAAGGAGATCAATCATCAATGGAGCAAGTCGATGGCTTTTGAAAAAAGCTTCAGCGAGTACCTCGCAGAATCCATCGGCACGAATATCGCTTCTTTCAGCCTGCTGCGGCCGTGGAGCGAGCTTCGGATCGTGCGGGAATTCACGAAGTTTCCGCAGTACTTCGGCGCTTTCACGAGTTGTAATAAGAATTGGAAAATTCTTTCGAAACCCCTCTCCCCAACCCTCTCCCGCGGGGAGAGGGGGAAACCTCTATGGTGTTGCTGCTGCCCCAAGTGTGCGTTTGCATTCCTTCTACTCGCCGCTTTCCTTCCGGAGAAAACAATAATCGAAATCTTCGGCAAAAATCTGTTCGAAGATGAAGCTCTCCTGCCGCTTTACCGCGAACTACTGGGACTCACAGGCATCAAACCCTTTGAGTGCGTCGGGACACCGGAGGAGTGTCAGGCTGCATTTTTCCTCGCTCAGGAAAAGGGTGAGTGGGAGCAAACCGCTGCGATGAAGATATTCATGAAAGAAAGCGCGCCCTCCGTGAAAGATTCCAAAAAGCTGATCGAACGGGAACTCTCAGCATCGGGTGATCACATGATCCCCGAAGAATACAATCCAAGCAGATGAAGATTCAGGACCTCAGCGGCAAAAAGATCTGCATCCTCGGCTTCGGAAAGGAAGGACAGGCGATGCTGCAGGCTCTCGAAGAATATGTCCCCGATGTAAACATCACGATTGCAGACAAAAATACCGGACTAAAAACTAAAAACTATAAACTAAAAACTGGTCCGGATTACCTCAGGGATCTGGATCGATTCGATGTCCTCATCAAGTCTCCCGGCATTCCGCCAAGCCACGAGCTTGACGCTGTGCGGATGAAAATAACGAGTTCGACGCAGATTTTTCTGGATACGATTAAAGGCTCGCGCGCGACGGTGATCGGCGTCACTGGATCAAAAGGGAAGAGCACGACATCGACGTTGATCTATGAAATTTTGAAAGCTGCCGGAAAAAAAACTTTCCTCATAGGAAATATCGGCGAGCCGGCGATTGCGCATCTCAAAGATGCAGGAATGAATACATTTTTTGTTCAGGAAATGAGCAGCTACCAACTCATGGATGTCACTGTCAGCCCTCACATCGCGGTCATCACGAGCTTCTTCCCTGAGCACCTCGATTACCACGGAACACTGGACGCATACAAGGAAGCAAAAACGCACATAGCCCGTTTTCAGGTGAAGGATGATCTCGTTTTCTTCAATGCACTGTTCGAGGAGACAAAAGAAATTGCGGGCATGAGTAAAGGAAAGAAAATCCGCTTCTCCGCTGAGGATTGCCCCGTGACAGCGGATGAAATCCATCTGATCGGCGAGCACAACCGCAGTAACATGGCGGCAGCGACACTCGTCGCAAGAAATCTCGGCA
>JACRIG010000107.1 GCA_016215715.1 Candidatus Peregrinibacteria bacterium
CACGCCCACGGGATCATTCTGGCGACGCATGCGGAGCCTGCCGTTTTCGAGGTACAGATTCTGCGACGTCACCTTTTGGCTATCGGGGATTTTTGTTGGTTCATCGCGCGAGACCACAAAGCGTTCGACCAATTGCAGTTCCGCAGCTGCGCGACTGTAGTCTTCGAGCGAGAGAGAGCGGTACACGTAGAAGGAATCGAGGATTTTGCCTTTGTCGTCCGTAAGACGCAGAAGGTTCTCGCCAAGCTTAAGTGTGCCAGATCCCGTGGTAGGAATGCGCGTGAGCCAACCGCCGGTCATAGTGGGAACAGCTTCGAGAGCGTGGCCGTTCACGTTGTAGCCAGGTTTTACTTCTGTGAGTGCACCCGTGAGTGTGAGCACGCCTCCTGTTTGCACGTACACCACACTGTTCGCACGTAACCCTCCAATGCGGTTTGCCTCACGGCGCTCGAGCAGTTTCTGCAGGCGGATTTTCTCGGGCAGGCTCCAGCGACTCGCGAACAAGGCACCCTGTGCAGCCGCGGGATCAAACTTGTACCGCCAATCTTTGGCGTCGATTTCCAAGAGAGGAGTATCGACAATGGTTTTCTCGAACACATCATCGGCGACTTCTTGCTTATTGGTCCCCAGCTGCAATCCCAGGCGCAATTTTTCGTCCTGCAGAGCGCGGCGGTTCAAGTTAAAGAAGAGCGCCACATACTGCGGCAGAGTGTATTCCACGGCCTTAAAGCGCTTGGGCAACACAGGCTCACCACTGGAACTCAGCGGCACTAAGCGCACTCCCTGGAGCGACTGGAAGTCCGATGCGAGCGTGGAGTAGTCCGGGAAAATGCGGAACACCACACGTTCCAAAAGAGAATCCGGAGGAATGGGGCGCTTCCAACGTTCGAGGGTTACTTCGCTGCTCAGTTCGGTATCGGCAATGCTGCGGAGCCTGTACGGACCTGCTCCAATGGGCTTGAAACCGAAGTCTGTTGTTTGGTCGAGCTTGTTCACAGGGATTCCCTCAAATGCGCGCTTGGGAACGAGACCTAAGGTGAGG
>JACRIG010000106.1 GCA_016215715.1 Candidatus Peregrinibacteria bacterium
CGCTTTTTCGAGCGCGCCGAAGGAGTTGAGGTTTTTAATTTCACTGCGGGGATTCAGTTTCTCTGTTCCCTTTTCACGGAGTGAGATGGACGCATCGAATCGCATCATGCCCTTAAACATATCTGCTTCCGATGCGCCGACGGCAATCAGAATACGGCGCAATTCCTCCGCAAATGCAACTGCTTCATTTGATGAACGCAGATCCGGCTCGGTCACAATTTCCATCAGCGGTGTTCCGGCACGGTTGTAATCGCAGAGGGTTTTGTTACCGCGATGGGTCAACTTCCCCGCATCATTCTCCATGTGAAGCCTGTGGATGCGGCATGTTTTCTCACCCGTTTTTTTGCCTGAGGCATCGAATTCGTCGTAATTCACAGAACCGTGCTGTGCGAGAGGGAAATCGTACTGCGAAATCTGAAAACCACTGGGGAGATCCGGATAAAAATAATGTTTGCGATCAAAGTGACTGTCGGGTGCGACGGTGCAACCAATCGCCAGCGATGCCTTCACGGCCTTCGCCACCGCTTCCTTATTCACGACCGGAAGCGTGCCGGGGTGGCCCATGCAGATGGGGCAGACGGTGGTATTTGGTTCCTTATTCCACGCGTCATTGTCGCAGCCGCAGAACATTTTCGTTTTCGTGCTCATTTGTGCGTGGACCTCGAGGCCGATGATGACTTCCAGTTGCGGCACGGAGGGATTGTAGCAGACCGCATGTCATGGCGAGCGGAGACGAGCCACTGGCACGCGATGTCGCCCTTCGTCTCCGCTCAGGGTGACATCGCTATTACTTGTAATCCACAATCAGCACCCCATCCAGATGATCCACCTCATGCTGGACGATCCGCGCTTCCATGTCTGTGAGACGTCGCTCCTGCTCTTCTCCCTTCGCATTCTGATACTTGAGGACGATGGAGAGCGAGCGCGGGACGTTGACGTAGAGATCCGGCAGACTGAGGCATCCTTCTTCTGAAATATCTTTCTCCGGACTTTTCCAGAGAATGTCGGGATTGATGAGTGGTGTCATCTTTCCATGTAAGCGTGCGAGGCAGATGCGGACTGACTGATTCACCTGCGGAGCCGCGAGACCGAGGCCGTCGGCGGCCTTCACAGTGAGCTCCATGTCGCGGATGAGTTTCTGGATGTCTTTTGATATTTTCGGCACGCGCTTCGTCTTCATGCGCAGCATCGGGGTTGAGCTGCCGGTGAGGATGGGGAGGACGGGCATGGTAGAAGAGGATTATACCAGATTCGACGATTACCCCTCCGATGCCCACTCCCCTCATCCCAACCTTCTCCCGTAAAGGGACGTGGTCCCCACGGGACTTTACGTCCCAATGGGAGAAGGAGAAAGCTTATCTCCTCCACGTCGATTTCATCGGCGCAAAAGGAGTTTTCGTCACTGTCGGGATGGGAGCGTTCAGGCTCGCGCGACGACGGAGTTCATCGATCGATTGGATATGTCCTGCGTCGAGCATTTTCAGGAGAGCCTGACCCG
>JACRIG010000001.1 GCA_016215715.1 Candidatus Peregrinibacteria bacterium
CGATGAAGCCGCGGGTGCAGACGAAGGTGACGACGAATCAGAGCTTGCGGCACTCCAGCGACAGCTAGAAACACTGGACAGGAAGTGTGGAGATGATGAAGAAACTACGGGTGAAATTCTCACACGCGATGAGGTATTTGAGAAACGCGGGGCGGTCATTGACCCGCTTTTTGATGAGCATGGCACTGACGTCATTGCCCGCCGCATTTATGCCAAAGTAAAAAAGGGATACACGTCAGAGACGAATGTCCGCAATATTTTGCAGAGAGCGAGAACAAAGGCAGCCTATTTGCCCGATGACATCCGCGGCGCCATCGAAAAGGAATTTGGTCTGGAGGACGGGCACCTCAACGCCAACTGCTTCACAAAACAGCAGTGGAATAAATTAGACGGAGATAACGGCAAAGCGCCATCGAGAACTCCAAAAGCGAGTACTTCTGTGAAAGATCGGGGTGAAGTACCATCCGTCAAAAAGCGCCCGTATAAGCGCCGTGCTACAGGAGCACCAAATGTAGCGAAGGCGGAACCTGTTTCTGTGGCTGCGCAAAAGGAAGTCGTGACGCCAGAACCGGCAACAGTGGCTGCCAGTGCTCCGGTATTGGTGGAAACGGCTGCACCTCAGAACGCACTTGTTCATCCCGTTTTCACACCAATAAAAGGAAATGATTTTCGTATTGATTTTGCGTTCCGTATCTCTGATGGTGACGAGGAGACGACGATGCAAGTCGCGTCGACGAGTAAAACATTAAAAAACTTAGTGGGGACGCTCTTAGGTGCAATGACTCAGAAGGCGCCTGACTTAAAACAATAATCAACTGACGTATTTGCCTGCACTTCACGATAGAACAAAGCACCTGCTGCAAAACGGGTGCTTTGCGTGAAGTTTCTCCGCCGACACCTACTGTATCAAATGCGCAATGCTTCCTTTATTAATCTGCAGCAGATCCGCAAGTGCCTGCATAAAATTGTCCATCGGGAAATACATACTTCCATTACACAGCCCTTGTACCCATCGCCTGCATGCGAGTCGCTGATGATCGATCATCCCCATAGCAAGCGCAACCTCGGTAAAATTGATGCCGTCTGTTTTTTTGTTGGGAAATTTTTCATAGAGCAACTCACAGAGTTGTACACGGCTGATTCGTATCACATTATCAGCAGAAATATACCCATTTGCCTCTGCGTGAACTGACTGTCGGCCCTCAAGAGCATTATATAATTTCATAAGCGCCTCTGACTCAATCTGCCGCACGCGCTCGCGGGTGAGACCCAGCGCCTCGCCGATTTCCTTGAGTGTCATCGGGTCTTTTCCCTCTATGAGGCCGAATCGCAGCCGCAGCACCGTCGCTTCACGGGGGTCCATCTTCTTCAGAAGTTCCAGAACTGTTTCAATATTATCCTTGATAGTAAATTGTGCATCCGGAGCGTACTTTTCGTCATCCGCGATTTTCTCGCCGATGCTCCATGCCGTCTCCCCCGCGGGTGCGGAGGAATCGGTCGAAGGTGCGCCGTATACCTTCATTGCTTTTTTGATGATCGCAAGTTTTTTAGGCGGCAGATTGAGCTCAAATGCAATCTTCTCGTATGTCGGCTGAGTGCCATGCAGATCCTTCAGTCGCGCCTCTTCTCTTCGCCACTTCGCGAGCAGCTCCACCATGTACGCAGGAATCCGGATTGTCTTCGCCGTATTTACAAGTGCCCGCTTGATCGACTGTTTGATCCAGTAACTCGCATACGTGCTGAAACGCGTGTTCATTTTCGGGTCGAATTTCTCGACGGCACGAAGCAGTCCTAGATTGCCTTCTTCAATCAGATCCTGAAGACCGAGGCCCTTGCCCGTAAAACTGCGTGCGATATTCACGACGAGACGGAGATTTTTGCGGGTCATCTCGTCACGCGCTTCGGCGTCACCCAATTGAATCCTCCTGCCGAGTGCTTTTTCTTCATCCGGACTAAGAAGCTTGCCCTCATTAATTTCTTTCAGATATGTTTCGAGCGGAGACTGAACCGCGCCATTGATTGAATTTTTTCTTTTTCTCCGTTTACCCGTCATCGCACGGTCCGCTGCATCTCCGTTCACCGGTTCATATGACCCATTGGCAACTTCGCCCATGTCTGCCTCTGCTATCTCGTGTAATCGCATATCTGATAAACGAATAAGTGGAACATCGTAGGAGCATTTTTCAAAGGTGCAAGGCTCTATTTCACCGTCACACTCTTCGCTAAGTTCCTCGGCATATCCGGATCTTTCCCTCTCTGGACAGCCAAAAAGTAGGCGAGGACCTGAATGGGGATAATGTTCACGATCGCCTGCGCATTTCCCGCGTCCGGCACTTTGATCCATTCATTGAAAGCATCATATTTCTGCGGTGAGACGCCGATGACGAATCCTCCGCGGGATTTGAGCTGGGTGGCGTTACTGATCATATCCGTCGTCACTTCATCTTTTCCCATCAGCGCGATGCACGGTGTGCCCTGTTCGATGAGTGCAATCGGTCCGTGCTTCAGCTCACCTCCCGCGAATCCCTCTGCGTGGATGTAACTCACTTCCTGAATCTTGATCGCACTCTCCAGCGCCATCGGGTAGTTCCAGCTCTTCCCGATGATATAGAGATCTTCTTTCCTCTTAATGAGTTCACTCAGCTGTCGCAGACGCTCAACGTAGCGCGGGTTTAACATGTCGTTGATCATCGAGGATGTTTCGAGGAGGAGTTTCTTCCCCTCTTTCAGTTTTCCGGTGAGTGCGTACGCAATCAGAAGAAGAACTGCGAGCTGTCCCGTGAGTGCTTTTGTGGAGGCAACCGCGCGCTCAGGCCCCGCATTGATCTGCACGGTGTAGTCAGCCTCCCGCGCGATGGTCGACCCCTGTACGTTCACAATCGCGAGCACTTTACTTCCTTTACTCTTCGCAACACGCATCGCTTCCAGCACGTCGGCCGTCTCGCCGCTCTGGCTGACAACAATCAGCAAACTCTCGGGTTTCAGGAAGTGATGGTAGAGCTTAAATTCGCTTGCCGGAGCGAAATTCACGTGCTTCTCCGCGACAACGGAGAAAAAGTATTCCGCCGCCATACACGCTTTGCCCGCTGTGCCACAGCCGACGAGGAAGGTCCCCTTCGCTTCATTGATCGCCTTCGCAACCGTTTCGATATCCTTCTCATCCTGATTCACCGCGCGTGCGACACTCTCCTTCTGATCCATAATTTCCTTGAGCATGTAGTGCGCGTAGTCGCCCTTCTCCGCCTGTTCGGGATTCCACGTGATTGCAATCTCACGCTTCATGCGCTCTTCGCCCGTCGCGATGTCATAGAAGAGAATGTGCTTTCCGTCGGTTACGACCATTTCTCCGTCGTCGATGTACTGCACCGTCCGCGTGTGCTTCAAAAATGCCGGCGTGTCCGAGGCGATGTAATAGCCGTCAGAACCGACCCCGACGATGAGCGGCGAGCCCGTGCGCGCGGCGACGAGTGTCTGCGACTGCGTGTGGAGTGCCAGAAATGCATTGCGTCCTTTGCAGCGGATGCAGGCCTGCCGGAACGCGGCTCCGAAGTCATTGGTTTTCTTCATTTCTTCTTCGACAAGATGTGCCACGACTTCCGTGTCTGTTTCGGACAGAAACGTGTGTCCCTTTTTGGTAAGTTCCTTTTTCAGCTCATCAAAATTCTCCACGATGCCGTTATGAATAACGGCGATCGTTCCGTCACAGGACAGATGCGGGTGTGCATTCACCTTCGTCACTCCTCCGTGCGTCGCCCAGCGCGTGTGAGCGATCGCGATATGGGAAGTATCCCCGCCGAAATCCTCCGGATTCAGATGACTGATTTTGCCGGTGTCTTTCCGCACTTCCATCGCACTTCCCTCTTTCCATGCCACCCCCCACGAATCGTATCCGCGGTACTCAAGGTTCTTGAGTCCCTCGATCACCAGCCCTCCCGCATCCGGCCGTGAACCGACGTAACCGAAAATTCCGCACATGCGGGCATTCTACGGATTTAGGGCTTCGGGTCAATGAAAAAGAAGAATACTCATTAAGAAATCCTAACGTGTCTTCTTGACGCTGATTGCGCCGCATACTACAGTCCCTCCACTTACTTTTCTGCTTCCCTATGCCTCTCACGCAGTCCGCCATCAAACGCATGCGCCAGAACAGAGTGCGCAATGCACGCCTGCTCCCTTTCCGGACGCACATGAAAACCATGATGCGTAAAATTTCAGATGCAGCGAAGGAGGGGAAGAAGGATGAAGTCGTGAAGCTCCTCCCCGGCGTCTACAAGGCAATCGATATGGCGGCTAAGAAACAGATCATCCACAAGAAAAACGCATCTCATAAGAAGGCGAAGATGGCGAAGCTCGCTGCGGCGAAAGAGTGAAACTTCTTTCTCTCGACATCGGCACACGCCACACCGGCGTTGCGTATTACGATTCCGCGATCGGAGTCGTGATGCCGCTTGATACTATTGAGCATGTATCCGAAGAGGAGATGCTCAGCTCCGTTTCGAAGCTCATACAGGAACGACACATCGATCACCTGTACGTCGGATTACCCCTTTTACCCTCAGGGAAGGACGGATCACAGGCCGGAATTGTCCGTACGATTCTGAAGAAAATAGAGGCATTCGGGACCCCCTGTTCCCTCATCGATGAGCGCTACACGACGCCAAAAACCGGCCAAAGTGACGGAAATGCCGCAGCCGCCTGTTCTCTGCTGAACATCGCACTGGAAAATGGTAGTTGACATTCTCTAAAAAACAGTTAAATTGTCATTAACGGGGTTGTTTTGGTCTTTGGACACCATCGTGTACACGGAACAATAACTGTGGAAAACAATCCACCTGAACCACTGGAATAACTTTTACATCTGTCAATGTTCTGGTACAACGAAGGTTGTTCTTTTTTCTCCCCCGCTCCTATGCCTGACATGGCCACTCTTTCTTCCCAAACCACTGCAGGAAATTCCAAACTTGCAGTGAACCTGCAATCCTTGCTCGACGACCTTTTTCTGGTTCTCACTGAGAAGGAATCGATGGTCATCAAGCGGCGCTTCGCCCTGCAGGGGCAGCCCAAGCAGACGCTGGAGAAAATCGGAAAGCACTTTAAGGTCACACGCGAGCGCATCCGTCAAATTGAGGGAATCGCGCTCAGCAAGCTCCGCCGGACGGTGCGTACGACAAAGCTCAACGAGGTCAATGAAATGGCCAAAGGAGTCCTGCGTGTCCATGGAGGCGTGATGCGCGAGGATGACCTGATTTCACAGGTCCTCAAGCGGATGCCCAACTCCACGGATCTCGACGGCGCGGTCCTCCGCCTTTCCTTTTCCATTGATACCGAGATGTCCAGCTCCGGCCACAGCGGAACGTTCGTTCCCTTCTGGCGGCTCGAGAGCCTCGCCATGGAAGATATTTCGCTCATCGTCGACTCCATCGTGAAGATCCTCAAGAAGCGCAAGAGCTGTATGAAGAAGGAAGAGCTGATCTCCTCCGCGCAATCCCTCAATCTGTTTAAGGACCGCATCCCGAGCAAAGAACTTATCTCCAGCACCTTCACCATCGATGAAAGGCTCCGTGAGATCGAAGATGGATGGGGGCTTACCGAGTGGCGATTCGTCCGGCCGAGGAGCATCCGCGACAAGGTCGAGATTGTGCTCCGAAAATCCGGCACGCCGCTCCACTTTATGGAAATCGCCAACCGCATCCGCGAGGCACATTTTGACCATAAGAACGTCACCATTCAGGCCGTCCACAACGAACTGATCCGCTATCCGCAGTTCGTCCTCGTCGGCCGCGGCCTCTACGCTCTCCGCGAGTGGGGCTACGAGCCGGGCACGGTCGCAGACGTCATCGAGAAGATCCTCAAGGAAAAGGGACCGCTGAGCAAGAAAGAGATCATCAGTGAAGTCGGCAAGCAGCGCACCGTGAAGGTCGGTACCATCAGCCTCAACCTCCAGAAGATGCCTTACTTCGTCCGCGTCGGCCGTGCCGTGTACGCGTTCGATCAGAAGAAAAAGTAGCCCGCAATTTGCGTATTTCTCTTCTGTGCTTTCTGAGTATCTCCATGCAAACCTTTTTCAATGGATCCATTTTGTGCTTGTTTATTCGGGTCTTTCCCGCACGAAGCATGTTTTGATTTTTTGCAGGCATAAAAAGAAGATCATGAAGAGTTATACCGTCAATAATCTGAATCCTGCATGGTTTTCTAAACGTGTGATTCTATCATTGTGTTGTTCCAGACGGTCTTTGAAGATACCGTTGAAATCGTGAACGAGTTGTTCATTTTGTACTTTAAACTGATGAATCATCATCTGCTGGTTTCTTTTTTCAAATTCGCGAAAACCTCTTGTCATCTCGTGTCTGAGTGCGACTGCCACGGTCTTAAGATCGTCCTTTGTCGCCATTTCGCGTCTGAGATCGACTGATAACATCTGAAGATCCTTTTTCGTTGCTGTCGCGAGACTACGAAGATCTTTCTTGGTAGCCGGCTTGTGATCATCCTTTTTCATGAGGGGTGGGGGAAGTGAACAATATCCACCCTACGCGCTTCCGGCAAACACATTTTCAGAAGAAATCGGAGGAGCGTACTCTTGCTCTCTCATAAGCCATGAAATACGTTCTGCCTATAGGCAGAACGCCCCCCTTCCTTGTGCTATACTCTGCCTCCTTATGTTTCGTCATCGCACCCTTATCGCGCTTGCCGGTCTGACTGCAGTCTCTGCGGGATTGCTTCTTTTCGGCTGCCAAAAAAAGCCGCCGGTTGTAACGATTCCTGAAGGCCCTGTGAGCGTGACCGGATTCCTGAAACCTGTCCCGCTCTCGCTTGTCCGTCGCGGAACGCACGTTGTCGTTTCGGGAGGAAGCGAACTCTATTTTGTACAGAGCAGTACCGTCCCGCTTTCGCGTTACGAGGAATCGGAGGTGACGATGTCGGGAACACTCGCGCTCAATAGCGACCCCGCCGACCTTCCCGTTCTCACGGTAACGGGCATTGAAAGTCATGATCAGGACACTCAGCCGGTGCATCTGGCTTCGCTTGGAGTACGTTTCGAAATTCCGCGACACTGGAGCCGGGAAGAGGAAACGGGGACGGGCAGCGTACATTTTGCGTCCTCCGGAAGTCTGCGCAGTGTTCTCAGTGTGTCACGGTTCCCGCTCACGAATCTTCCGGAGGGCTCCCCTGTTATTGTTGACAGTGAACGCGGCGTTCGCGTGATGATAGATGGATCCGCCGATCAGATCGTCTACGTTCTGCGGATGAAGGTTGTGAACGGAAAAACCACTCCCGATATTATCAGCTTCACTTTCACACCGGGAAATGATAGTGATTTGTCCGCATCCCCCTTCATCTTCCAGAACATTCTCAGATCTGTCCGCTTCAGCCGCAGCGGTGGCGCGGGCTCATCCATTTCTTCCGGAACAGGCTCGGGGATCTATCTTTCGGGACAACCGTGTGGCGGAAGCGCCGGCATTCTCTGCCCCTCCGGGTTCTACTGTTCGATCACGGATGTAGCGGAAAACATTGGGGTGTGTGTGACAACAGGTCAATGAAGGGGCACCGGTGGCACCGAAGAAAATTTCTGGTGTCTTTTGTCCACGAGTGTACGATAGTACACCACATGTTCTGCCACCTGCAAGAACTTTTTTTTGACGGGTGCGTAGCCATGAGTACAGTGGGTGTACGTTCGTGTACCCAATCATCTCCTTTCTCACTTCTTTCCCTCTCCACTATCATGGCTAAGTCTTCTTCCTCCACAACTATCATGGCCGAAGCCCCTGTAAAACAGCAACCAGCAGCTCCCGCAGCAAAAAAAGATCCGAAGCTTGACGCGATTAAAGCGGCCCTCGCCGCCATCAAAAAGCAGTATGGTGACGGTGCAATCATGGAGATGGGAGATACGCACGCAACAACCATCGAAACATTCCCCTCCGGCTCTCTCTCGCTCGATAATGCGCTCGGCGGCGGCTTCCCGAGAGGGCGAATCATTGAAATCTACGGCCCGGAATCATCCGGTAAGACGACGCTTGCGCTCCACGCGATCAGCGAAATCCAGCGCAGGGGCGGTCGGGCGGCGTTCATTGATGCCGAACATGCCCTCGACGTGAGTTATGCAAAGAAGATAGGCGTCGATGTCGATAATCTTCTCGTTTCACAGCCCGATGACGGTGAGCAGGCACTGGAAATTACCGAGACGCTCGTCCGCTCCGCGGGCATTGATCTGATTGTCGTCGACTCCGTTGCGGCCCTCACCCCGCGCGCGGAAATAGAGGGAACGATGGGTGACAGCCACATGGGTCTGCAGGCACGCCTGATGAGTCAGGCACTCCGTAAACTGACCGCCATCGTGAGCAAAACGAACTGTTCGGTGATCTTCATTAATCAGATGCGCATGAAGATCGGCGTCATGTTTGGCAACCCCGAGACGACAACAGGAGGGAATGCGCTCAAATTCTATGCATCCGTCCGTCTCGATGTCCGCAGGATCGATAAAATCATGGAGAAGATTGCAGCAGTGGAGGGAGAAAAGGAAAAGGATCAGGAAATTGTCGGTAACCGCACCCGTGTGAAGGTCGTGAAGAATAAAGTTGCTCCCCCGTTCCGGCAGGCGGAGTTCGATATCCTCTACGCGCAGGGCATCAGCAAGGAAGGCGACATCCTCGATCTCGGACTCAAATTCGGCGTCCTCGAGAAATCGGGGGCGTTCTACCGCCACGGCGAAGATACTATCGGACAGGGACGGGAACAGGCGCGTGCCGCGCTCAGGTTGAACCAGAAGCTGGCCGAGAAGCTCGAGAAGGAAATCCGCGGGCACTTCTAAACTATGGAAAGCGAGGAATTATTTTCCGGCTTCGGGTGGCGGGTGAGCATGGACAGCGCCCCGCTTCCCGATGGGCGGATCAAAAAGGCGGCAAGAGTCGGACGGTGCGATACCGTCCATATTCTTGCTTTTCCTTCGCCAAAAAAAGTCATTCTCCTGCGGGAATTCAGAGCGTTCTACGGTGGCTACGTCTGGATGCTTCCGACGGGCAGAGTGAACAAAGAAACGGATCAGGCCGCGGCAGCACAGCGGGAACTGCAGGAAGAGAGTGGATTCCGTGCCGGACAGATTCGCTTCTACAAAAGTTTCTATCACTCGGAGACGTTTGCTTCCGGAAATCATATCTACATCGCTACTGATCTTACAAAAGATCCTCTGCCTCAGGATCACGATGAGATGATAGAGGTGCATGTATTTCCGTACGAAGAAGCAATCACGAAGGCTTTGTCGGGCACTCATGTACACAGTTCCAGCGTCTGCGGGCTTCTTACGTATGCACGGGAGCATCCGGAAGTCCTCCGGTAGCGTCCGGGGTCGCTTCCACATCTTTTCAACATCTTCTCCACAGACGGGAACGCAGAAGTGGAAACATGCCGATCACAGTCCGGTTGCGCTCCCGCTCTCACTCCGTACAATGAACGCCCATGCCTTCCGCCGCTCTGAACCCCATCGACGCACCGCCACATTCTCCGGAAGCTGAGCGTACAGTTCTGGGGGCGCTTTTGCTTGATCCGGAAGCCATTGTCAAGGTTTCCGATTTCCTGCGTCCGGAAGATTTCTACGATCCGACGTACCGCGTCATCTATCAGGCGATTGAGGAACTCTATACGAAACACGAGCCGATCGACTTCATTACGGTTTCGAGCCGCCTCGCCGACAACAAGCGCGTCGCGGATATCGGCGGAACGGCATTTCTGGCCGACCTTGCCGCGAGCGTGCCGACCTCTTCACACGTCTACCAGTACGGACAGATCGTGAAGGCGAAGGCGCTGCACCGCAATATTATCGACGCCGGCAGGAGGATCACGGGCCTCGGGTACGACGCCGACCGGCCGATTCCGGAACTGCTCGACGACGTGGAGAAGACCGTCTTCAACATCACGAACGCGTTCCTGAAGGAAAAATTCATCCACATCCGCGACGTTCTTGACGCGCGCTACGAAAAATTCGCGGAAATGCACGAGGCGGACGATCCGAACGCCATGAAGGGGGTGCCGACAGGTTTTCACGCGCTCGATTTCAAGCTGTCGGGACTCCAGCCGAGCGACCTCGTCGTCCTCGCCGCGCGCCCGAGTATGGGAAAGACCGCACTGGCACTCAACATTGCGATGAACGCGGCGGTGCGGCACCGCAAGACCGTCGGCGTCTTCTCACTGGAAATGAGCAAAGAGCAGCTCGTCGATCGCCTCTTCGCTTCCATGCTCGGGGTCGACAGCTGGAAACTCCAGCGGGGAAAACTCGATGACAGCGACTTCCAGAACATGGGTCCTATCATGGACGAAATGAGCAAGGCGAACATCTTCATCGACGATACGTCCGCTTCGTCGATGCCGGAATTCCGGACAAAGGCGCGGCGCCTGCAGATGGAGCACGGGCTGGACCTGCTGATTGTCGATTACCTCCAGCTGATGAGTACCGGCAACAGCAACTACGCCGGCAACCGCGTGCAGGAGGTGTCGGAAATTTCACGCATCCTCAAGCAGGTGGCGAAGGAACTGCACATTCCGATTCTCGCTCTCTCGCAGCTCTCCCGCGCGGTCGAGAACCGGCCGGACAAGATTCCGCAATTGTCGGACCTGCGCGAATCCGGCTCCATCGAACAGGACGCCGACGTCGTCATCATGATGTTCCGCAAGGATTTTTACGATGAAGACACGGATCAGCCGGGTCTCTGCGATCTCTACATCCGCAAGCATCGCAACGGCCCGACGGGACGCGTGGAGCTGATGTTCAAGAAAGAACAGATGCGGTTCTACGATATTGATAAGACACATGCGGCCTGAGAAAGAAAATGCTACTCTCTCCTCATGCCCAATCCCCTCCTCCCCGTCCGTCCGGATCTGACGCTGCTTATGATCCTCGGCTATGCTGTTTTTGCCTTCGGCATCAGCCTTCTCCTGACTCCATGGTTCGTCCATTTTCTGCGGGTCAACAACATCGGCAAGCAGCTGCGGGTCGAGACCATCGACGGACGCGACCCGACTATTTTCCGCACGTATCATCAGAACAAGTTCGGCACGCCGACGATGGGCGGCATGCTCATCTGGGGATCGATCTTCCTGACAATTTTCTTCTCGCGGCTTGTCGCTTCCTTCGGCTGGGTGGAACACTCCCTCCTCCAGCGCGGACAGGTCTACCTCCCTCTCTTCATGCTCCTCTCGCTCGGCTTTCTCGGGGGCATCGACGACTACCTGAACATCCGCGGCATCGGCAAGAAGCGGGGGCTCGATACACTCCCGAAAATCACATTTCTGATCCTCATTGCGGGCCTCGGCGCGTACTGGTTCTACTTTAAGCTCGGGTACAATTCCATTCACGTCCCGCTGCTCGGGGATTTTTCCGTCGGTGCGTGGTACATCCCGATCTTCATGTTCATCATCATCGGGACGGCGAACGCGGTGAACGTCACCGACGGACTGGACGGACTCGCTGGGGGACTGCTGGCCATCGCATTCGGCGGCTTCGCAATTCTCGCCTACATGCAGGGACTCTTCGTCCTCGCGGGCTTCTGCGCGGTTTGTGTGGGGGCGATCGCAGCATTCCTCTGGCACAACGTTCCTCCTGCGCTCTTCTTCATGGGCGACACGGGGTCGCTCGCACTAGGGGGGACGCTCGGGGTCATCGCGCTCATGATCGATCAGGCGCTGGTGCTGCCGCTCATAGGCTTCATTTTCGTCATCGAGATGCTGTCCGTCATCATCCAGCTCACAAGCAAGAAACTGCGTGGCGGCAAGAAAGTCTTCCGCGCTGCGCCGATTCATCACCATTTCGAAGCGCTGGAGTGGGGCGAGAGTAAAGTCACGATGCGTTTCTGGATTGTCGGCAGTTTCATGGCCATCCTCGGGGTCATTATAGGATTGGCAGGGTGAAAGGAGTGTGTGATACCATTCAGACGTGCTGAAGATTGCCATCAACGGCTACGGGCGCATCGGACGTATTGTCCACCGCCAGCTCACCGAGCGTTTCGGCGCGCAGGCTTTGGTCGTTGCCATCAACGCATCGAGTGACGCATCGATGCGTGAGTATCTTCTGAAGTACGATACGCTGCACGGCCGGTTTTCGGGCGATGTGAAGGCCGACGGTGACAATCTTCTGGTCAACGGCGGGGCCGTGCGGGTGGTGCGTGAACGCGAGCCGGCAAAGTGCCCCTGGAAAGAACTCAGGGTAGATGTGGTCATCGAGGCATCGGGAAAATTCCGCAGCAGAGAGCTCTGCACACAGCATCTCACGGCAGGAGCGAGGGCCGTGATTATTACAGCCCCTCCGAAAGACGATATACCAATGATTGTACGAGGTGTGAATGATGACGAGCTGAAGGGAGGTCTCCCTATCGTGAGCGCTGCTTCCTGCACGACCAACTGCGTCGCGCCGCTCTTTAAAGTGCTGGATGAGCACTTCGGTATTGTCAAAGGTCTCGTCTGTACAACGCACGCATACACGACTTCGCAAAACCTTCTGGATAATGCGACGGACAGTTCCAAGGTCCGCATCGCCCGTGCCGCTGCTCTCTCCATCATTCCCTCCACCACGGGTGCCGTGAAAGCCTGCGCAAAACTCTTCCCCCACCTGAAAGGGAAGATCGACGGTATGGCGCTGCGCGTCCCCGTTCCGACGGGTTCGGCAGCCTATCTTGCCGTTGAGGTCAAAAAGAAAACGTCAGCGGATGAGATCCACGCGGCGTTTGCACAGGCTGCGAAGGGACCGCTCAAAGGCATTCTTGCAATGGAGAAAGACCTGCTCGTCTCCGCCGATTTCATTTCCGACCCGCATTCAAGCACGCTGGACATGGATTCGACGGCCGTCATTGACGACACATTCGTACAGCTCCTCAGCTGGTATGACAATGAATGGGGGTACGCGATGCGGGTGACGGAAATCGCGATGCAACTCGGTTCATTTCTGTAACCTTTCTTTCTTTCCATGCCCCGCCCATCAAAAAATAATCCCGCATGTCCGATGCCGTCACAAATTTCTCTCAACGAGCATCTTCTGACGAAGGGGAATCTCAGCGATGACCTGCGTCACCTCATCTGCGATATTGCGCGCGCCGCAAAGTACATCCAGTTCGCGCTGCGCACGACGCAGGCGGGCCTCAGCGGGACACGCAACAGCTTCGGCGAGGAGCAGCTGAAACTGGACGTGGTGAGCGACGACATCATCCGCCAGCACCTCTGCCAGAGCAGACTCGTTGCAAGCTTCTCCTCGGAGGAGCAGAAAGACATCATTGAACTCGATGCCAAAGCTCCCTTCACGGTGGCGTACGACCCGCTCGACGGTTCGTCGCTGGTGGAAACAAACTTTGCGATCGGTTCGATTTTCGGGATCTACGAAGGAGCGCAGCTCATCGGTCGCACGCCCCGCGAGCAGGTCGCGGCTCTCTACGTCATCTACGGCCCGCGCACACTCCTCGTCTATTCAACCGGCAACTCCGTCCATGAGTTCCTTCTCGATGATGTCGGTGAGTTCATTCTCATCCATGAATTTCTCGGCATTGCAGACGTTGCAAAAAACTACAGTCCGGGAAACCTGCGCGCCATTCATGAAAATGACGGATACAAAAAATTAATGGAAACATGGCTCGATGAAGAACTGACGCTGCGTTACTCCGGCTGCATGGCGGCCGACATCCATCACATCATCAGCAAAGGGCAGGGGGTCTTCAGCAATGTCGGGGGAAGTTCGTATCCGGAGGGGAAACTGCGCCTCGCCTTCGAATGCGGCCCCTTCGCTTACATCGTCGAACACGCGGGCGGTGCAGCTTCCGATGGCAAACAACCTATTCTGGATAAGAAAATCACGAACACCGATCAACGGACACCGATCATTATCGGGTCGAAGAAGGAAGTCGAACGGGCATGTAAAATCCTTGCTTCTTAGCAGCCGGTTACAAGTGACGGTCTACGCGTTACGGGACGATGGTCATCTATCCCGTAACCCGTAACTTTTAACCCGTAACAATTTTAATCCCAAAACGGTTCCTTCAGCGCCTTCTCAATCACCTCATCCAGCGTCTTCGTGTTTTCCGCGATTGCCGGCCGTTCTCCCAGCTTGTACACCTTTTTCATTGTCCGATACGTCCCCCACGGGTAGTAGCGGCGCCTGCGTCGCCTCTTGCCATCGTCTCCTTCCACTTCTTCGTCTTCCTTCATCGGCATTGACTTCGCTTTGCCGGAGGGAAGCCACTCGACACGTCCGACGACTGCGCGCGCTTTCGGATCGACGTAGACGAGGTCGTCGTCTTTGAAAACAACGTCATCCATGGTGCAGGTGGTGATGTTCCAGAGGCGGAGGAGGCGGGGGCGGGGGCGGAGCGGGAGCTGCAAGCGGGGACTCTTCCCTGTCGATAATGGAAACGGCCTGGTCCTCGGGGTGGTGGAACAGCTCATGGACTTCGAGGCGGCGCTGCTCCTGATACTTGAGGAAGCTGTAGATCGTCACGATGACGCTGCCGATGAGCGTGACGTAGATCCCGAAACGCACCTCCATGCGTGAGAATTCAAAGGTGACCTTCATGAGCACTGTGAGAGCAGCGACAACGAGAACCATTGCCTGGGACGAGGCCAGCAGCCGGGTGATTTCCCTGTGACGCTTTTTCAGAAAGCCGCTGCGCCCCGTGAGCGGGATGATGGTAATCGACAGGATGAAGGACTCCAGAAGGACGATGATGATCCCGAGAAACGTCGTGTAAAATTGCAGACCCGAATAGGTGACAGTGTCGCCCCCGAGCCATTCCCCTGAAATCCACGGAAGAAACACGCCGAGGAGTGTCACGAGCGCCGCGCCGTTGAGAATGCGCTCTTCCAGTTCCAGAAGGGCGAGCGTACGGAGAAAGCGTGATGCCATGCCTGCGCATGATACACTCCTGCCATGCACCTGACTATCGACATCCGGGAGGCCTGCAGGCAAAAACGGGCCGGAAAAGGCCAATGGACCTTCCATTTTGTCTCGGAACTCCTGGAACGGGATATCGGCCTCACGCTCCTGACAGACGCCCCCCTTCCGTCTGTCTGGGACACAAAAATGAACCCGACCCATGGACCGCAGCGCACATGCGTTCTTTTGACACAGCGCGGCATCGCATGGCACTGGGCGGCCGCCCGATACACTCGCAGTGAAACCGGAAGTGATGTGTATGTGAGTCCGACCAGCTATATCGTTCCGCGTCTTCTCGGAAAGCGTGTTCCTTTCGTCCCGATCGTCCACGATCTGATCGCCTTCCGCGACGAGCCGCACGACCGGAAAGCCCGGCTCATTGAACAGATCACACTGAAAAAAACTGCCGAAGCGGCTCACCACATCTGTACCGTCAGTCGGGCGACGACATCCGATCTGCTGGCACGATTCCCCGCTCTCCCGCGCTCAAAAGTGAGCGCGATTTTTGCCGGACCGGTTTTTGAGATCAACGGAAAGAATCAGCCCGACGGCAAAACGATCCTCAGCATCGGAACACTTTCTCCGCGGAAGAATCAGCTGCGACTCATTCAGGCGTTCGCAAAACTTCCTGAGCATCTGCGAAGCCGTCACCGGCTGATCCTCATCGGCGGGCGGGGGTGGGATGATGCACCCATTATCGAAGCAGCGAATCACACGGAAAACACTGAATGGAAATCGTATCTTCCGGATGAAGACTGTACGAAGATCCTGATGCACGCAACCGTGCTCGCTTTTCCTTCACTCTACGAAGGTTTCGGGATGCCCGTGCTGGATGCACTGCGCGCGGGGCTGCCGGTTCTCACGTCGGATCGCGGAAGCATGCGTGAAGTCGCCGGCGACGCCGCCCACTTCGTCGATCCTGAGGATGTCTCTTCGATTGCCTCCGGATTGGAAAGACTGCTGACCGATGACACGCTGCGAAAGAATCTTGCAGCAAGGGGGCTGGAACGTGCGGATGTATTCTCGTGGCCGAAGACGGTGGATTTGTTTCTGGAAGCGATTGGTACGATCAAATCTTAGGAGCAATCGTATGTTATCATAGCCACATGCAGAAGATCCGCACCGTCGGCCTCACTCTCAAATCCGACATATCCGACCGCGAAGAGGTTGTAGAGCGCATTCTGCGTGTGCTGGAGAGTGAAGGTGTGAAGGTTCTCGTCGACCGGAAGCGGACGAAGGGCTTGTCCTGCGCAAAAAACAAGAAGCAGCTGAAGGAACAGTCCGGCGTCGATCTCCTCGTTGTCGTCGGCGGGGACGGGACAATTTTCCGTGCCGTGCGCGAGCTGCCTGACATTTCCGTCCCGCTTCTCACCATCAATCGCGGAGGCGTCGGCTTCCTCGCGGAAGTGGACATCGGTGAAGTGGAAACCATTCTGCCGCAGCTACTGCGGGGCAAGGGCGTGAGAGAAACGAGGCCACTCCTCGCCATCGATGTTTTCCGTGGAAAGAAAAAAGTGTTTTCTGGCTCTGCAATCAACGAAGTGGTCATCGCGCAGGGGGCTATCGCGCGCCTGCTTCACCTGCAGACGAGCGTCCAGGGAGAACCTCTCGCGACCTACCGCGCGGACGGTCTCATCATCGCCACTCCGACGGGCTCCACGGCCTACTCACTTTCCGCGGGCGGGCCCGTCGTGCACCCCCGCCTTCGTGCACTCGTCCTCACTCCCATCAACCCCCATAGTTTCACGCAGAAACCGATTGTGATTCCCGGCGGCGACACCGTCGAAGTGGAAGTTCTGGAGCGGGAGAACCGCTTCGTTGACAGTGAGGTAAGTCTGACACTCGATGGGCAGGTATATCACAAACTCCTCGCGCACGACCGCGTGGTGACGAGTATGGACGCCCGACACGTGACATTCCTCCGCCGCAGAGAGGACACCTTCTTCGCGACACTACGGCGCAAACTGAAGTGGGGGGAAAATATTTAATGGAATCGCACAATCCGGCTTCGTCTGCGGACTACGCCGCGATTGCCAGTTTTTTTATCAAGATCACAAATGGAGACTGGCAACCTGATCCTCCCTGCATTCGACGAGAAATCCTCTGCAGAGCGGATGCCTACGTGCTTCGCGGACGAGCGGAAGCAGCACATCGAGCCCTTCGGGCCCTGCGAACAGCGCTCCGGAGGGCTCGAATGAAAGATCGCGGTCAGCGGGAAAATCATCGGGAACGTACGGCGGATTGCTCACGATGACGAACGGATGCCGTTCCCCTGCAATCGGCTCCAGAAGTGAACCCTGTATAAATCTGATGCGACCGGAAACGTGATGATGCTCCGCATTTTTTTTCGCGATACGAAGAGAATCCTCTGAAACATCCGTTGCGATGACAGGAACATCGGGACGCTGACACGCGATCGTCACCGCGATGCAGCCGCTGCCGGTGCCGATGTCGATCACGGACACTGCTTCGTTCTTCCCGCCCCAATAATTTCCGCAGGCGACGATACCGGCATCGACAGAACGCAAAATCGTGCCTGTGAGAGACCCATCGATCATCTCCAGTGCGAGATCAACGAGTCCTTCCGTCGCAGGACGGGGAATGAGCACTGAGGGATCAACAAAAAAGTCCCGTCCGTAGAAATCACGCTTTCCGAGAATGTACGCGACCGGTTCGCCCTGCGCCCGGCGTGAGAATGCATCCGTCAGTCGCTTCATGCTCTCCGGAGGAATCCGGTCGTCTTCATGCGCAGGAACCCATGACCGGTCGCGTCCCAGCAGAGCCGCCGTCAGCACCTCGCCATCGCAGCGCTCAATTCCTGCCGCCTGCCATACATCCCTGATCCGCATGACGCTATGATGCTGGAGCATGCGCCGGATTGCCATCGATTGTCGGTTTGCAGGAACTGCCTCGGGGCTGGGCCGCTACACGCGCGAACTCGTTGCGTCACTCACCGCACGCAACGACGATGCCCACTACCTTCTGCTCGTTTTGCCGGAAGCAAAAGCATGGCTCAGTACGGTTCCATCATCGATGCACCGGAGCGCAGTCGAAGTGTCTGCGCGCCACTACTCCCTCTCTGAACACCGGGAGATGCCCGTGATTCTGCGGAAGCACAACGTGGACCTTCTCTTCTCGCCGCACTTCACCGTCCCTCTCTTCTGCCCCGTCCCGTTCGTCGTGACGATTCATGATCTCATCCTCCACTCGTTCCCGAACGCGTCACCGCTCTGGAAGCGGATGGGGTACCGGCTTCTCATGCGCCATGCTGTCCGCAATGCAAAGACCATCATCACCATCAGCGGATTCGTCGCCGGGGAAATTGCGCGGACGTACGGTGCACGTACAGCAGCACGGACACAGGTGATCACGGAAGGTGTTGACGCATGCTTCCGTAGAAGATCTCCCGACGAGCAGAAGCAGGTACGGGAGCGCTACGGCATCGATGGCCCCTTCTTCCTCTACGTCGGCAATGCCAAGCAGCATAAGAATGTAGCGATTCTGCTGCAGGCTTTTTCGCGACTGCCGGAATCATCACCGCGTCTGGTTCTTGTCACGGGCGGA
>JACRIG010000009.1 GCA_016215715.1 Candidatus Peregrinibacteria bacterium
GCATCACCCCGAAGCAGCTCAAAAGATATCAGGATCGTCTCAACAATCGTCCCCGGAAGTGTCTTGGCTTCTCTACCCCTTCCGAAGTGCTATCCTCCCATTGCCACCGCCTGGGTGTTCAGCTTCCAGCTTGAATTCGGGGAAAATCCATTGCATTGATTACTATACGATATTATAGTGTGGTTGTATTCTGTGACTTTTGGCATGCCTGATGATCAATCACCACCGACTGTCGCTTCACAAGAAGGCGAAGATCCGATATTCGATGCGACATTTGACCGTATGTTGGAGCAGACGAATTCTGCCAAGGTAAAACCGTTCTCCATCCAACGCCGTCGCATCTCAGATCGTGTGTTCTTTAGCATCGATGAAACACGCAAAGCTGTCACAAAGCTTTCGGAAGCAGGGGAATATTCCTGGCTTAAGGGTGATATTCCTGTGCCGATCAATGTGGCGGAAGATCGCGGAAGTCAGCATGTTGACGTTCCGTATATTTCTGCGCTCTGCCTGGGTGTTGCGTCTAACATGGCATTACACTGGCAATCCATGGATGAAGATGCAGAAAGGCTTATGTTGGATCGTACTCTGCAAACGTTTGTGCGGCAGATTGGTCCCGGAAAGTCAGGTGAAGAGGTCATCGCCAACGAGCCGCACTGGGGACCCATTTTTGATGCACTCGCGACTGATGTCGAGAGTGGAGCTGTGAATGCAACGCTTCTGAAGGTGGGTCCCATTCCCGTTCCGGATGCCGATTTCCTCGTCAAGGCCAAGGTGGATCCTCTCGAGCAGACGTATGAAATTGCAGCTGGTATTTTTAGACGTATCGACAAAGTATGCAGCTCTGAGCACGGAGAGATTCTGCGCGCGATGAGTGGATGGGGTCGTTGGGAAGATGATGTGCAGCAAGGAACGATTGAACAAAAATCCATGTTCAACGATATTTACATGGCTGTGCGTATCAAACCTCAACTTCTCCGGAAAGCCGCTTCGGGGTCGGGTCCCGTCAAGGAACGTGCAATTGGTCTGATTGAGCTTGAAGGAGGGTTCCTCCACGCTCCAGATAATGCAGCATTTGAAGCAATGATCAAAGAAGGAGTGACTGTCTTCATCCCCGACGTCGCCTACTATAGCGTCATCACTGATTATAAAAGCATCAAACAACTCCTTACCGATTATTGCGGGTTCGATCCCAACAAGGAATACGCTACGATAGACGATCTGCCGCAGGTTTCTGGAAAGCAGTTATCTCTCGGCTGGGTGAACAAGCGCTATGCTCTTGCCATGTTCCAGGACCCGGATGCGGTCGCGTTCTCGGTCGAAGTAGCTGTGAAGAAGACAACACCGGAGCACGGAAGCGGTCATTCCCGGCGAGACGCGGGTATTGCTTCCGCACTCAAATATGCAGCGTACAGCGCAGTGCCTCAGCCGCTCATTCTCACACGTCACTTTGAAATTCTCGAAGTGAATGATATTAGTCTGCCGTCCGCAGTGAATTACGGCAGTGCATACTTCATCCAGGCATTGGGGGGCAAGCACATAGGGGCAACGGAGGAGACATTCATCGTGAATCCCGGAGAATCCGATCCAGTAAAAGTGAAAGTGCTGTGGCACTTCTGTCTGGCTGAACGGGCTACATCCCTCATGCGGCTCGAAGAGCGAAGATATCCCTAGCACTGTTCCGATCACAGCACATTCTGACGCTGTCCCGAACGTGAAGCAACGAGACTGCCGAGAATCAGGAGACATGCGGCCGGAAGATAGAATGCAAAATTCTCCGTGCCGAGCAGAAGAGCCTGACCGAGGATCGTGATGGCGAGCGAGACGTTGATCCAGGGCGAAATGGCCGGATAACCGATGTCACGTGTGAGCGTGTAAAACAGAACGTAGGGGATGCCTATGAAGCAGATGCAGTAAGCGCTGATCAGCAATAGGAGATTTACTGACGGGAAGACGACGGGGTGCAGAAACATCAGCAGGAGCGCTCCCGCAACGTTCACCGCGCTGGTGAAGAAGAAAAACTGCGAGTAGCGGGCCATAACATGTGCACTGCTCTGGAAATATCTGCTGGTCACGGTGTAGGTGCTGAACGACAGCAGGACGCAGAGGGAGAAAAGAAAACCTCCCATTCTTTCCGGTGCGATAGCAAGCAGTACCAAACCTGCAAGCGTCAGTACTGCAGAGGAGAGAAGCGGGCCGAACTGTTTCCGGTTCAGAAGAATAGGTGCGACGAGAATGAAGGCATTACCGCGGAGCATCGTGTTATAGAGTACAGGCGAGCCTGCGGCCAGTGCGATATAGGTGAACAGGTTCACCATGAAAAGCGATACACCAGCCAGCCAGAGAGACGCATGGGAGAGTGATATGCGGGCCAGGAGACGGGATTGTCTTGTCCAAATAAGCAACAGAATTGCAAAAACGAAAATGCTGAAGGAGCGAGTGACAGTGAACCCGAGGGGATCGACGCCGTGATTCAGTATGAATTTTGCGAACACAGGATCCAGTCCCCAAAAAAGGAACATACAGATAATGCTGATGATTTGCACTGTACGATGACCGATCTGAACATGGATACTCATGGCGCCGGCAGTTTTCAGACTCTCGGTCATGTATTCGACTTCATTCGCAGAGAGTTGCGCCCGTACCCGGACCGAAGCTAATTCCCCGTCCATCCCTCTCCGATAACGCACGTCGTGTAATTTTGTTCCATAAGAACGATGAATTGCATTGATAGCATCCATGACTGGGACATCGCTCATGGGAATGAAATAATGGATGGTTGTGAGCTGCGGGTTCTGTTTTCCGGTGGATGACCGGAACAGTGCTCCATAAATTTCCGCAGCCGTAGCACGGCCCTGAGCGATCGCTTTATACGCTTCCTCCAGGGAAGAGAAACCAAGCGGCTGTAAACGATGAATGAGTGTGGCTTCCTCGAATTCTTCCAAAAATCCTTTTTTCTGCTCATCAAGGAATTTCTGCAGCATCGCTTTTCCCGTCGTAATGGATTCCGTCGGTAATGATTCTGCGAGAGTTGCCCGGATAATGGCTGTTGCGAGACCCGTTGTCGTCCAGGAGAGCCACTCGCGCAGCACGGCCGGTTCTTTGCTGAGTGTCACACTCAGCGAATCGCCGTGTTTGAGAACGGTCTGGAAGAGAACTTCATGGCCGTTCACGCGGATGGCAGCGGTGCGCAGGGCGGTCTCGTGGAAGAGGAAGAAGGCGCCGTCGAGGGCAGTGGAACCCGCCGGCAGGTGGACGCTCTCGTCGCTCGGGCCGTGGATCACAATGGATTCACCGAGAATGTCGCTCTGGAGACTCTCCCAGAATTCTTTGCTCCTGTCTTTCGTATCCTCACTGAGTGCCGCGATGCGGCGGGCCCATGGCAGTTCCTCCATGATGCCTTTTGCCGAAGTTCCGAAGCAGATGGTGGCGATGCCGTTGTCCGCATAGCGCTGCATGTCGTGGGTGCGGATCTTGCAGCGGACTCTGCTGCCATCCGCAAGAATGACCGTCGTGTGCAGCCCCTGGTAGCCGTTGATTTGCGGTGAGTTGATGAAGTCCTGAAAAGAAAGCGTCTCGCGCCTCCAGCGTTCGTGGAGCGCGCCCATGACGCGGTAGCACGTGTCGCGGTCGGGGCAGACAAAGGCGATCGAAATGGCGGCAATGCCCGTTGCAACGACCCCTTCCACCTCGAATTTTTTCCGGTACGCGTTCCACGATTGTTCGTCGTATGTGATGGTCACATCCGTGAATGCATCTTCGCTGCTCAGCTCCTTCTCAATCTTTTTCACGATCTTCTGCCCCTGCCGTTCGCTGTCCGTGCGCAGCTTCGACAGATGGATAAAGAGGTCCGGTTCCAATACCCGCAGGCAGAGTTCCTGCAGATCGTCGCGCAGATCCTGCATGCACAGGCGGTCGGCGATCTTCACGTAGATGTCCTGCGTTTCCTGCGCCAGCGATCTCTGTTTGTCAGGCGCCAGAAATTCCACGGTCTGCATGTTGTGGAGCCGGTCGATCAGCTTGATCACCATGATGCGGATGTCCTCCTGCATCAGCGTGAAAATTTTCCGCAGCGTCTCGGTCTGTTCGTCGAGGGTCGGCCTCTCGCCGATGTCCGTGCGGGAGAGTTTCGTGACACCGTCAATCAGTGCCGTCACCGTTTCGCCGAACTCCCGCTCTACGCTTTCCATTGCGAGGCTCGTGTCCTCGATGGTGTCATGGAGCAGCGCCGCGATAATCGTATCGGCGTCCGCTCCCATGTCCGCAAGCATGTCCGCGACGGCGATGGGGTGGGTGAAGTACGGTTCGCCGGATTTCCGCTTCTGACCGGAATGCGCTTTTTCTCCCATCCGGAATGCTTTCTCCACGCGGTGCTGATCGGATGTGCTTAAATGCCGGATGTGGGCGCGGAATTCATTCCACTGCATGACTGAAAAGTATACCCTTTTGTAAAGTAAAAGATAGGTTTTTTGGCCTTAGATATGCGCCTATTGGGGCTGAAGCATCGCCAAAATATAATTTTTCACATTCCCGAAAATCTCCGTCTCCGTTGAAAGTTTTGCAATTTCGTCGTGCGTGAACCATTTCAATTCCCGTCCTTCTTCCTGCGCAAGCTTCAGAACCTGTGATTCATCCACCGGCCGCGCGAGGAACAAAAAATCCATGTGCTGATGCGCTTCCTCTCCGCGTTCAGGCGAGGCGGGAATATTTTCGAGCAGCATCGCAATAGGTTTCACGAGCATGTGCCCTTCTGCTTCTGCGCTAGCAAAAAGATCCGGCTGCGGCTCTCCGATAATGTCGACATCCAGTCCTGTTTCTTCTCTGCACTCACGCTTCGCGGTTTGCTCCGGCGTTTCGTCGGAATCCACATGTCCCCCCGGCGGCATCCAGCGGCCGAGACGCTTATGCCACATCAGCAGCGTGCGTTTGCGGCTGTCCACGACGAAGGCGGTGGCGGTGAAGTGCTTATGCAAGAAACAAGAGATTCAGATGCAAGTGTATCACCGCTTCGCCAGCATCTTCTTCAGATATTGCCCCGTGTAACTCTTCTCGACCTTCGCGACTTCCTCCGGCGTTCCGGTTGCGATAATGTGCCCGCCGCCGCTGCCCCCGTCGGGGCCGAGATCGATGATGTGGTCGACGGATTTCAGCACATCGAGGTTGTGTTCAATCACGAGCACCGTGTTTCCTTTTTCCACGAGGCGTTCGAGGACAGTGAGGAGTCTGCGGATGTCATCGAAGTGTAGGCCGGTCGTCGGCTCGTCGAGAATGTAGAACGTCTGGCCCGTCGAGCGGCGCAGGAGTTCGGTCGCGAGTTTCACGCGCTGCGCTTCGCCGCCGGAGAGTGTCGTCGCGCTCTGTCCGAGGTGGAGATAGCCTAAGCCCACGTCGTCGAGTGTTTCGAGTTTTTTCTTGATCGTCGGAATGGCGGTAAAAAATCCCGAGGCTTCGGTGACGGTCATGTCGAGGACGTCCGCGATATTTTTTCCTTTGTAGGTCACCTCGAGCGTCTCGCGGTTGTAGCGTTTGCCATGGCACATTTCGCAGGTGACGAAGACATCGGGGAGGAAATGCATTTCGATCCTCTTGAGTCCGTCGCCCTCGCACTCTTCGCAGCGTCCGCCTTTCACGTTGAAGCTGAAGCGACCGGGTTGATAGCCGCGCAGTTTTGCCTCCGGTGTGCCCGCGAAGATATCGCGGACATCGGTGAAGATGCCGGTGTACGTTGCCGGATTGCTTCGGGGCGTGCGACCAATGGGGGATTGATCAATGACAATTGCTTTATCAAGATTCTCCAATCCTTCCACTTCACCGAAGTTTTGTCCTTTGTCATGAGCTTTGTTGAGCGTGCGCTGGAGTTCCGGTCCAAGAATTCCGTGAATGAGACTTGATTTTCCCGAGCCTGACACGCCTGCGATGCCGATGAAGGTGCCGAGTGGAAGCGAGACATCGACGTGCTGCAGGTTGTGATGATGGGCGTCGGTAACCGTGATCGACTGGCCGTTCCCCGGCCGGCGCTTCTTCGGGATCTCAATTCTCTTCCTGCCGCTGAGGTACTGGCCGGTCACGGACTCCGGATTTTTAATGAGTGCCTCCGGTGTTCCCTGCGCCACCACCTGCCCGCCGTACTTGCCCGCCCCCGGGCCGATTTCGAGGAGGTAGTCGGCGGCTTCGATGGTTTCCTCGTCGTGCTCGACGACGATGACGGTGTTGCCGAGATCGCGGAGTTTCGTGAGGGTCGCGATGAGGCGGGCGTTGTCGCGCTGGTGGAGGCCGATGCTCGGCTCATCGAGAACGTAGAGCACGCCTTCGAGGGCAGAGCCGATCTGTGTTGCGAGCCGGATGCGCTGCGCTTCCCCGCCCGAAAGGCTCGACGCAGAACGTGAGAGCGTGAGGTAGGTGAGGCCGACGTTTTTCAGGAAGCTCAGGCGTGCGATTACTTCCTGAAGAACTTTTTTGACGATGGTGTAATCGTACGAACTAAGACTTCGGACTTCGGACTTCGGACTTCGGGTTGAAGATGGTATGTCCTCTGTCCGATGTCCTCTGTCCGATGTCCTTTCTTCTTTTTTATTTCCATTCGATGGCACCAGCTCCGAAAAAAATTGTTCCGCAACGTCGACGCTCATGTCGGTGACTTCGACGATATTTTTTCCGCCGACGGTGACACCGAGAATTTCGGGCCGCAGCCGCTGGCCTTTGCATGACGGGCAAGGGAGTTCGAGCATGTATTCCTCGATCTGGCTCCGGACGTAACTGCTTTCGGTTTCACTGTGGCGGCGCTGCAGATTCGGAATCACACCCTCGTATGTCGTCCGGTAGAATCCGCCGAAACTGCCGGTTTCCATCCGGACCTGCAGCGCGTGCGGGTAGCCGCGCAGAATGATGTTCCTCTGCTCTTCGGTCAGTTTCTTCCACGGCGTCGCCATGCTGAAACCGACCGCTTTGGAGAGCGCCTCCAGCACATGCATCATGAATCCCATCCGGCTTGCAGAGGTTGTCCACGGGTGAATGGCGCCTTCGGCCAGTGTCAGAACAGGATTGGGGATCAGGGATGATTCATCGATCTGCAGAATCGATCCGAGACCGTGACATTCGGCGCACGCGCCGTGTGGCGAGTTAAACGAGAAGCTGCGCGGTTCGAGATCCGGAATATCCTGCAGCGGGTGATCGGGGCAGACGAACGATTCCGAAAACCGTTGTTCCTGATTCGTATCAGCGTCGAGGACGATCAGCGATCCCTCACCCTTCTTGAGCGCGAGTTCCACCGAGTCGGCAAGCCGCGTACGGTTCGGATTAATTTCATTGTCCTTCGTCTCCAGATCCCGCACGACGAGACGATCGACAACAATCTCGATCGTATGCACTTTCTTCGGGTCGAGTGTGGGTTCCTCGTCGCTCGTGACGATCTGTCCGTCAATCCGCATCCGGACGAATCCTTCGCGGCGGATGGCGTCGATGAGTTTTGTGTGTTCGCCCTTGCGTCCCTCGACGATGGGGGAGAGGAGGAAAATTTTCGTTCCGTCCTTCATCGCCGCGATGTGATCGACGATCTGACTCGGGCTCTGGCGCTCGAGCATCCGGCCGCACGTTGTACAGTGGACCTTGCCGACCTTAGCCCAGAGGAGACGCATGTAGTCGTAAATTTCCGTGACGGTGCCGACGGTCGAACGGGGATTGCGCGGAGCGGATTTCTGGTCGATGGAAATGGCGGGGCTGAGGCCCTCGATGCTGTCCACTTCCGGCTTCTCCATCTGCGCGATGAACTGCCGCGCGTACGCAGACAGACTTTCCACGTAGCGCCGCTGTCCCTCGGCGAAGATGGTATCAAACGCGAGTGTCGACTTCCCCGAGCCCGAGACTCCCGTGATGACGGTGAGTTGATTGCGCGGAATCGAGACATCGATGTTCCGCAGGTTGTGCATGCGGGCGCCTTTGACGTGGATATGATCCATAGAGAAGGTGTACGGGAATACCAAAAACGCCCGGCGGACGCGCCAAGCGGAGCGCAGAGCTTATCAATTTTTTTGGCCTGTGTCTAGGGTAAGAGGGAGAAAAGGGACAGAAGAGACAGAGGGGACAAAGGTCCATACGTCTGTCCCTTCTGTGCCCTCTGTACCGTATAATCACCGTATGTTCACCGGAATAGTGGAAGCAACGGCAAAGATTGTTCAGAAAAGCAAAACGGGAATCATTATTGAACGGCCGAAAAAATTCACAGATGTGAAGATCGGGTCGAGTATTGCGGTTTCGGGAGCGTGCCTGTCGATCGTGAAACTCACGAAGACAAACATGTCCTTCGATGTGATTCCTGAAACATGGAAGCGGACACGATTCAGCAATCTCAAAAAAGGGGATCGTGTGAATCTGGAGCGGGCGATGAAAATGGGTGATCGATTCGATGGGCATATGGTGCAGGGGCATGTGGAGGCAGTTGCTGCCGTGGTGAACGTAGAGAAGCCCTATAGGGCGTCTCTACAGATTGATGTCCCGAAGAATCTTGCGCGCTTCATCACCACCAAAGGTTCCCTCACCCTCGACGGCGTCTCGCTCACAATTGCTGCGGTCAAAAAAAACCGTGTCACCGTCGCGCTCATTCCCCACACCCTGAAAACGACGACGCTCGGAGCGCTGAAGAAAGGTGATTCGGTGAATGTCGAGACGGATATTATGATGCGTGGAAAACGTAAATTAGCCTGAAATAAGGAATCGCTATTGAATTTAGCACTTGCATTTTTTTAAATATAATTTATAATATTTATTAGATCTTTGTCTAGCCCGTCCCATCGGAGGGCTATGTCCATTGTGGACAGAGTCAGGAAGGCAATTTTGGGTCACCTGCATTACGCGTTTCCTAAGCCCCGTTCTGTTGAGTCAGGTTAGTGGGCAATAGTGCAGGAGAAGCGCCAATGTGCGCTTGCTCCACATGACTGCAATAAGTCATGAGAGGCACGAGGAATTCGCTGCAATCTGGTTCCGGCACCCTCCGGAAAAATCCGCGATCACACATGCGGATGCCTGAGACTCTGCTAGTAGAGACAAAGATCCGCCAGCTTCCTTCACCGGAAGCTGGCTCTCTTTACAATATCTTCTGCTACTATTCCTTTATGCAGACAGAAGCCGTAAAGAGTAATCCACCAGCCAACCCTCAGTGGAAAATCGCCCTCATCCACTCAACCTATTATAAGGAAGAGATCGACGCACTCGTTGCGGGTGCGATGGAGGTACTCACGGAAGCGGGAATTCCGCGCGGGAATATTTCGCCCTATCCGGCTGCCGGATCATTTGAAATTCCCCTCATCGGTGGCGCTGTCGCGAAAGAAAAAAAAGCCGATGCAATGATTGGACTCGGTATTATCGTCGAGGGGGAGACAGAGCACGCACGGCTTCTGGCTGAGCAGACTGCCCGCGGTATTATGGATGTCCAGTTGCACGCCGGTATCCCTTTTGCGTTCGAAGTTCTCTACGTCAGCTCACTGAAGCAGGCGCTGGAGCGATGTCAGGGAGAGGGGAACAAAGGAAGAGAGGCAGCGCGTGCGGTGCTACATTCTCTTGCGGAACTCAAGCGAATTCGTGGATGAAAAACTTGTACAACGAAAGTGTTCAGCGGTACGCTCAACTACGCTTTCTCCATCTCTAGTATGCGTCTTACACGGGTTTCCTGTCTCAGCGGCGTGCTTCTTCTGAGCATGCTCTCTGCCGGCGGCGCTCTCGCCGCCGTCTTTCCGGACGTACCGGACGGGCATGTGTATCAGGGGCCCATCGAGCGACTCGTCGGACTCAAAGTGATCAACGGCAATCCTGACGGACGCTTCAACCCCGAGCGTTCCGTGAATCGCGCCGAGATGCTGACCATGCTCTACCGTGCGCTCAATAGGACCCCTGCGGCGGTGAGTGCGAAATGTTTCCCGGACGTGATGACCGGCAGTTGGTACGAATTGGTGGTCTGCGACGCCGCAGCGCACCATTTCGTCGACGGATACAGCGACGGTACGTTCCGTCCGCAGAAGGAGGTCAACCGCGTCGAGGCGCTCAAGATGATCACGAATATGTTCAGCATGCCGGTCGCTGAACTCACCGCCGGCGACCGCACCATCGTGAAGTTCGTCGACGTTTCCGTGTCCGCGTGGTACACGAAGTATCTCTACGCCTCGTTCACCAATGGTATCCTGCCCATTGCCGGCCAGGGAGGTCCGCGTTTCTATCCGGACGCGCCCCTTCTGCGCGGGGAGGCCGCAGCCTACATCGATAATGCGCTTCAGGTGCATCTCGTGAAACAGTCATCCAGTGAGGCGCAGTCTTCCCCTGCGAGCACCGCTGCAGTCGCGAGTGCGGCGTCTTCCTCCGCGACGTCGGTGTACGTGTATGAACCCGTCATCAAGGAGGTGGATTTTCCGTTTAGTGACAGCGGCAACTTTGACGGCAAGCGCAATATCACGTACCGCTTCGCGCTCAAGGCTGCGACGGTGGTGGATGCCAGCGTGAGCCTCGGCGACAAGAGCGGCTCTGTCACCTGCCGCATTTTCAAACTTTCCGATCAGGGTCTCTCGGCCGAGTACTACCTCGGTTTCCAGTACAAGGGTGCCTGCAGCATGCGCGTCGCGCTGAGTGCGGGGTCCTATCAGATGGATGTCCAGCCGAGCATTCCGGGTAGCGCATTCAATGTCTTCACGAAATCGGTGACGAGCGACGGCAACGACGGTTTCAGGGAGGCGAAGGTTCTCATCAAGGGGATTCCACGCTCCGGCATTATGACCATCGATAATTACGCCGACTGGTACACCTTTACGGTCGCTGCCCAGACGCTGATGACACTGGAGCTTTCCATGAGTGCGCGGATGGACGCCATCATCTATCCGATGGAGAACGTCGACCTCTTCGGTTTCACGGGGCCTGAAATCAATCAGTCGTACAACTACCCTCCCGGCACCTACTACGTCGGCGTCCGCCGCGGCGACCCGGAGTTCGGGAAGGAGACGTACTCCATTCTGTTGAAGTAGAGGCAACCGATGCAACCGACGATTCCGACGCAACCGAGGATTGTAGTGATTCCTCGGTTTCTTCGGTTCCCTCGGTTTCTTCGGTTCCCTATACTACGACCCCATGCCCTTCTCCCCGATTCCGCAGGCGCTTGAGGCTCTGAAAAAGGGCCGCATGATTATTATTGTCGATGATGCGGACCGCGAGAACGAGGGTGACCTGATTGTCGCGGCAGAGCACATCACTGAGGAACAGATGGCATTCATCATCCGTCATACCGGCGGAGTCGTCTGTCTCGCGCTCAGCACTGCCATTGCCGATCAGCTGGATTTGCCGCCGATGGTGAGCCGCAATACGTCGCGGCGCGGCACCCCCTACACCGTCAGTATCGAGGCGGCGCAGAATATCGAGACGGGCATTTCCGCGCGCGACCGCGTCACGACGGTGCGCGCCGCGATGAAACCGGATGCGCGTCCCGCTGATCTCGCCCGGCCCGGTCATGTCTTTCCGCTGCGCGCGCAGGACGGGGGAGTGCTCTGGCGGGCCGGTCACACCGAGGCGTCCATCGATATGTGTGCGCTCGCGGGGCTGCGGTCCGGCGCCGTCATCAGCGAGCTGATGCACGACGACGGCACGATGATGCGGCTGCCGGCGCTCGAAGCATTTGCGAAGCAACACGCGCTTCCTCTCATTTCCATTGCCGATCTCATTGCGTACCGCCGCGGAAATGAGACGCTGATTCAGAAAGATGCGGAAGCGGAGCTGGAGACGGAAACCGGTATCTGGCGCATCGTCGTGTACGGTGATCTGCTCCATCGTCTCGAGCACGTGGCGCTCGTGAAGGGTGAGATCGATTCCACACAGCCGGTTCTCGTCCGCGTGCACTCGGAGTGTCTGACGGGCGACGTGCTCGGGTCGCTCCACTGTGACTGCGGATTGCAGTTGCATGCAGCGATGAAAAAAATTGAGACGGAGGGGACGGGCGTGATTCTCTACATGCGTCAGGAGGGGCGCGGCATCGGACTCACGAACAAAGTGAAAGCCTACGCGCTTCAGCAAAATGAAGGACTCGACACTGTGCAGGCCAACGAGCGTCTCGGATTTCCGGCGGATCTGCGCGAGTACGGAATCGGTGCGCAGATACTTCGCGACCTCGGTGTCCAGACGATTCGTCTCCTCACAAATAATCCGAAAAAAATCGTCGGACTGGAAGGCTACGGATTGTCCGTCATCGAGCAGATGCCGGTTGAAATCACGGCGCTCTCCGAAAAACAGCGGACGTACCTGAAAACGAAGCGCGACAAACTTGGCCATCTGCTGCGACATATTTGATGGGAGTACTGGAATACTCGAGTACTCGAATACTCGAAAATATTTTCGATTTACTTTTTTATTTTCTTTTCGCACTAATTTTTTTCAAAAATATATTTTTTGCAGTTGTTAAGCAGATAACATTTACGTA
>JACRIG010000108.1 GCA_016215715.1 Candidatus Peregrinibacteria bacterium
AAGGTGACGTTAAAGTCAAGCAGCGCCACATTCGTAGCGTCAAATGTTGACGTGCCGCTCTGCGAATATGGCTGACTATTAAATGCAAAACTCCCAGTACCGGGGACAAATACAGACGCGCCGGCAAGCGAAAAAGCCTGGTTGCTAAAGGTATATGATCCTGTCCCGGCGGTGACTGTGCAGGTGCAGTTTTGAGTATATCCGTTGCTGAACGTCCAGTTAGCGTTTCCGGTATTCAATGTTCCGGCCTGTATGGTCACGGCGCCGCCGACCGTTGTCGTCCCGCTCGCAGGCCCGTTTATCGTCACATTCGCCGCATTTAAAGTAAAGCCCGGAAGCCCGCCGCCGGCCGCAAGATTTATAGTGCGCGTCCCCGCGCCGCTGATCGTCAAAATCGTATTGCTGCTGCTGAATGAAGCGTTGTGCGTCACTCCGCCCGCAGCAACAAATCCGTTGTTAGATAAACTGCCCGATGTCAAAGCAAGCGTGCCGGTCACGGTTACGGTGTCGCTCCCTTCCGTGGCATAGTTCGTGCCGCTGTTAAGCGTTAGATTATTGAATGTTAAACTTCCGCCGACCCCGGGAGCGTCAAATGTGTTCGGCCAGTTGCCTATATCAACTATGTATGTGCTGGATGCCAACCCGTTAATGGTTCCGCCGCTCTGCGTAATGTTGCCCCCAGTCCAGCAGCTGGCGCAGGTCGGCGCGGTGAACGTGCCCCCAGACAAGGTGAAGGTGACGTTAAAGTCAAGCAGCGCCACATTCGTAGCGTCAAATGTTGACGTGCCGCTCTGCGAATATGGCTGACTATTAAATGCAAAACTCCCAGTACCGGGGACAAATACAGACGCGCCGGCAAGCGAAAAAGCCTGATTGTTAAAGGTATATGATCCTGTCCCGGCAGTGACTGTGCAGGTGCAGTTTTGCGTATATCCCCAATTGAAATTCCAGTTGGCGTTCCCGGTATTCAACGTGCCCGCCTGTATGTTCACGGCGCCGCCGATC
>JACRIG010000110.1 GCA_016215715.1 Candidatus Peregrinibacteria bacterium
GGAGAGTCTATCGTTTTTGGTGAGGAATTTCTTTCCTTCTAGCGCTTTTCAAGTGATGTCTGAAAATCATGTAATTATAGCAGAAAAACACGCTTTTTTACAGCGTTTCGATACACACTACAAAAAGGCCTTTAAACACGCATACAGCTGTGTTTAGGCGCCCGGCCTCTTGATGAGTCTCTCGACCATCTCCACAAGAGACTTGATGGTCATGTCTTTCTTCACGAAATAATCGTCCGCGCCGAGTTCCCGCGCCTGCAGTTTTGATTTTTCATCCCCGAAGTTGCTGAGCACGATGATCGGAAAGGGCCGGGTGGCCGGCGGGAATTTTTCCAGCACCTGGAAGCCGTCCATTTTCGGCATGTGGATATCGAGGACGGCGATTTCCGGCGGACGGGCCTGGAGCTCTGCCAGCGCCTGTTCCCCGTCTTCCGCCGTGCGGATGGAGTACCCCGCGACGGAGAACTTCTTGAGGTAGAGGTTGCGGAGTACCGCATCATCCTCAGCAATGAGAATATCTGCCTTTGACATCGCGGGGATCATACCCGCCTACCGCGGCTTTTGTAGATATTACAAAACGCTTCCTTTTATCAGGCAAGTGCAATCATCTGATCAGAAACGAAAATTGTGGTACAATAGATAGATTTCTATGAAGACAAACAACCTGACACGTGTAGCGACGGGCGCGGCGATGCTCACGATGGGGATCGTCCTCGTCTGGGGGATGCAACGGACCCTCGCCGTCGAATGCGCGGGAAAACCCTACGGCTATCCGGGTTGTCCGCTCCGCACACAGGAAGCGGTCAAAAATCCTCCGGCAACCTGCGGCAACGGCATTCTGGACAACGAAGAAGAGTGTGACTTTGGAAAATCTAAGAACGGCTTAAGCAACTGCACGGCGTCTTGTACGCTCCTGTACTGCGGGGACGGCATTGTCTCGCGTGGGGCAGGGGAAGACTGCGAGCCGGAGTATCAGGAGACGTACGTCACGAACACTGATACCGGAGAACTCGAAATCGAACGCCGCTATCTGCAGCCTGCCTGCGGCAGCGTCTGCACGGTGCCGATCTGCGATACGACGGGCACCTGCACCGGCGGATGCAAGCGCAAGTTCCTGCCGGCATGTGTCACGGATTCGTCCGGTCAGACACAGGCTTCCGCTCCCGCCTCGGCAACGCAGACTAGCGCCGCCGTCCAGCATGCCGCCGCTCCCGCCGCGCCGAAATGTGGTGACAGTATTCTCCAGCCGGGTGAGGAATGCGACGACGGCAACACCGTGAACACCGACAGTTGCACCAATAACTGCCGACTCGCGATCTGCGGCGATGCCGTTATCCAGCCATGGGAACAGTGCGACGACGGCAATGAGGTGAACGATGACCTCTGCAGCAACGCATGCAAGCTCGCTTCCTGCGGCGACGGCGTCGTCCAGACCGGAGAAGCATGTGATGACGGTAATCAGGTGAATGATGACATCTGCAGCAATGCGTGTAAGAAACCGAGCTGCGGCGATGGCGTCGTTCAGACAGGTGAAGAGTGCGATGACGCGAATGACGTTGATGCCGATGGCTGCACTGCCAGCTGCAAGAAACCGGCCTGCGGCGACGGCGTCCTGCAGACGGGGGAAGAATGCGACGACGGGAATCAGATCCATGACGATGCGTGCTCGGTGAGCTGCAAGAAACCGGCCTGCGGCGACGGTATTCTGCACGAAGGCGAACAATGCGACGACGGGAACCGGACGCCGGGTGACGGCTGCAGCGAAACGTGCAAACTTCCTGTCTGTGCCAACGGAGTCCTTGAAACCGGAGAAGAGTGCGACGACGGAAACCGCATCGACGGCGATGCCTGTACCAACGTGTGCAGGAAACCGCGCTGTGGCGATGCCCGTCTGAATGCGGGCGAGGAGTGTGACGACGGGAATCAGGTGAATGAGGATGCCTGCACGAATTCCTGCCGGATGATGCGCTGCGGCGACGGTATCCTGCAGACGGACGAAGAGTGTGACGATGGCCGCGACAATTCAAACAGCAAGCCGGATGCATGCCGCAAGAGTTGCAGCCTTGCGCGTTGCGGAGACAACATTATCGATACCGGTGAAGAGTGTGATGGCGGTGAGGCCTGTTCCGCGCAGTGCAAGGTGAGTCACGCTGCAGCCGGCACGGCGACACTTCTGCCCGGCTCAACAGTTATTCTCCTCGGCGGCCTCGGCGGCCTCGGCATCATCGGAGCCGCCATCTACCTGCTACATGGCAGGATGGGGAAGATGCTGAAGAAATCCGTCAGGAAGGGCATTGCCTCGATCGACGATATTCCGCTGGATGAGATAGAAATGCCGTGGCACAGATGGTGAACATCGTTGCGCGTTTCTCGTTGATTCGTTGCTCGAACGAAAGCATCTAAAAGCGAGCAACGAGAAACGAGTCAACGAATCAACGGTGCGTCAGGAGATCGATATTCTGATATACGCCGTCACTTTTGCGGAACCGAGATACTTCCCGACCGTCATCGAGTTATCTTTTACAAAGGGTTGGGTCAGGAGCGAACTTTCTTCGCGGAACTTCTTCTCTTTGCCGATCATGATCTTGTCCATGATCGCCGCCGGCTTTCCTTCTTTGGCCAGCTGCTCGCGCCAGATGTCTTTCTCTTTTTCGACGAGTGAGGCGTCGACGTCTTCGGGTGCGACGTAGAGCGGGTTCATCGCTGCCGCGTGCATCGCGGCGTCGCGTGCCTGTTCAGCCGTACCGCCGGTGAGCCCGATGATGACGCCGATTTTTGCGTTGCTGTGGACGTACGTTCCGGGAATATCGGCTTCGATGCGGTGCATCTCTCCGACCGTGATATTCTCCCCCAATTTCTGGACGAGTTCCGGGACTTTCTCACCGGCGATTTTTTCTGCCGCCGCCTGTCCGTCCTTCAGAAGTGTTTCAGCAAGAGCCGTTCCGGCTGCCTGGAACGCACTGTCACGCGCGACGAAGTCCGTCTCACACCGCAGCATCACGAGAGCCGCGACTCTTCCGCTTTCCTTCAGGAAAACGAGCCCCTCGGATTGGTCGCGCGCCGCCTTCTTTGCAGCCTGCGAAATTCCGCGCTTGCGCAGTATTTCGATTGCCTTCTCTTCATCACCTCCCGCCGCTTCCAGAGCTTCCTTACACGCGAGAATGGAGACGCCCGTGCGGGCGCGAAGTGAGGCGATTGCCTGAGCGGAGACGGGGGACATAATGATGGGGGGTTAGGGCTGGGGCAGGGGCCAGGAACTGTGAATTGCAGAACACTATGCCGGGACTTTTTCTTCATCGGCCCGCGGTTTGATGTTCATCAGAGCTTCTTTGATTGTCGTGATAATGAGCGTGAGTGATTTCACAGCGTCGTCGTTGGCCGGGATGCAGACGGTAAATTCATCAGGGTCGGCGTTGCTGTCGCAGATGCCGAAGACCGGTATGCCGAGTTTCTTGGCCTCGAGCACTGCGACGTGGTCGCGGATGGCATCGACGATGAAGACCGCATGCGGCAGGCCCGTCATTCCGGCGACGCCCGAGAGGGCGACGTCGAGCTTCGCGAGTTTTTTGCGCAGGTCCAGCTGCTCCTTCTTCGTGTACTTCTCGACTTCGCCGGTCTGGAAGGACCTGCGCAGATCCAGATAGTACTGGAGGCGCTTCTTGAGCGTCGGCCAGTTGGTGAGGAGCCCGGGGATCCACTTTTTGGTGACGAGCGGCTGATGAAGAACCTTTCCCATCTCTTCGACGAGCGGGATGCCCTGCTGCTTGGTCGACACGAGGAGGATCACTTTTCCCTCGGCCTGCAGTTTCTTCATCTCTTCGCAGACGCGTTCGAGATGTGTGCGTGTCTGGGCGAGATCGAAGATGTGAATGCCGCGACGGACGCCGAAGATGTATTCGGCCATTTTCGGATTCCATTTCGCCTGCGGATGACCGAAGTGACACGCGGCCGCGAGCAGTTGCTGTTCGGTGGGGAGAGACATGAAGAAGTGGAGAAAGAAGAATGAAACAAAATTTTCAGGAGCAGGCACTTGTCTGCATGGACTATGCGATGGAGAGATCCTTGGGGGCTGACTGCCGGCGTCTTTTCGCCTGATGCGGAGGATTCCGGTAGCGGGGACACCCTTCGACAAGCTCAGGGTGACCGCGCGACGCGGTCAGGACCGCAGCGATCGGTCGGTAGTGGGCTCCCGCCGAAGCAGGAGTAGGAACTTTATACAGATGGTAACGCTCTATGGCAAGGAAAGATCATCGGAGGCAAAATGGAGGACGATTTGACATGAGAAAAGGGGATTGTACATTGCTCCTATCCCCAATTCTATGAAACCGAAATCGTGGCCACTTGATGCAGATACCCACGTCTGGCTATTGAACAAAGATGATAAAGCGAAGCTCGAAGCTGCGTACGGGGAATACATGGCAAGGCAAAGAGAGGAGTCGAAGGCGGCGTGGGACACGTCGGGTGTTACGCTTGAGAAGCTGGCAGCGAAAGTAAAGTACGGCATTACTGTGACTATTCTTTCGGCCGTTGGTTTAGCGGGTGGCATTGGTGCGGCTGATGCGTCGGGAATTTTCCATTCGACTCATCCTGTGAAGCTTGCCAATGCAGGAGGCGAGCCGCAGACGCGCGCTGGTCCGGCACAATAGTTGTAAGCGCTGACCTCACAAAATAGAGATCGGGGCACGATCGGGATTACTCAAAGAGGGGGGGCGTTCTGCCCCCATATAGAACGTAAAATGTGGCTTCCCGTAGAGGCGTACAGACTACCGGCCATTCGTGCACGAATGGCCGGTAGTGCATTGCAGAAAGTGATCGTTCAGAATCGTGACATGCCGAAAGTTGATTATCGTCGCTACTCACCCGCGCACCGCCAGCACTGTTACGATCTTCTTATCGGTACGCTTGCAGCATTCGGTCTTCCGGAAAAAGGTCGCACGTTTCTTCAGGATTTGCTTACAGAGAGTGAAGTGACCATGTTCGCAAGACGTATAGAGATTGCACGGCGATTGCTGCGCGGTTTATGGTTTGAAGAAATCATGCTCGAACTCCATGTCGGTCGCCGAACGGTCGCCGCCGTCGACCGCTGGCTCGACGGCAAGCTTCACGGTTATCGTGCCGAACTCTGTCCTGCAGGCCGTCGCGGAGGCGCACCGGTTCTTTCGTACACATTTGAATCACTCCGCAAAAAATATCCTGCACATTTTCTGCTGATTAATATTTTACTTGAAAATTCGAAATAATTTCCGACACAACAAAAAACCCCGCCGCGCGGCGGGGTTGAAAAACTTTTCTGATGAACAATCAGAACGGACAGTCGATCATGCAGGTTGCGTTCGTCTCACCCGCATCGCAGATCAGATTGCCACAGGCCGGCAGTCACGATGCAGAGGAAACGGAAGACGCCGGCATCGAACTGAATGACGCGGAGCTAGCTTCGCAGTCCATCGGGCAGCTCATGTTCGTTTCACCTGCGTCACAGACAGCGTCGCCGCAGAGTGCGGAACACATGCTCACGGGAGCCGGAAGGGGATCGTCGAACAGGCAGGCGGAGGAACATCCGCTGCCGCCGTCGCACTGTTCTCCGTTCCAAACCTGTGCAATGCCGTCACCGCACACTGCCACTACAGGACTCATTTCGATGAGACAGGAATCCGAGCATCCGTCGCCGTTTGCTCCATTACCGTCGTCACACTCTTCCCCCGGTCCCATTGTCTCGTCACCGCAGAAGGCGACGGTGGACATGCTATAGGCGCTCGATTCACAGCTCATCGTTTCCGTCTGACACGTCTCGCTGCATCCGTCGAAACTCACAGAATTTCCATCCTCGCACATTTCGCCCAGTGACGGATCGATGATGCCGTTTCCGCATACACCCGCATCTCCCGCAACACCCGCGTTGCGCCTGCAGACGGGAATGAAATCCTGCTCCACTTGTGAACGCGGTACCGTTGCGCCGTCGACTGCGAGCCACGGTCCTTCGCCCTGTGCTTCGCGTGTGCTCCGCCATGCATTACTGGTGAAGAGCCGCGAAGGACGGCGGTTGATATCGGCTCCCCAGTACGCAATGCCGTTGAGGACGCGGAAGCTCATGCGGGTGATCTGTATTTCATCCTGCAGGACTTCTCTGTGAAGCACGAGCTGCGAAGGATTCGCCTGATTCAGGACACCTGTCGGTGCCGGAAGGATCTCTGTGAAGACGATGCTTGCATCACCATTCTGGTTGTGCCACATGCGCTCGGGGACCGCCACACCGTTTGCGGCGATAATCGAATAGTTTGCAGGACAGTGCTGTTGCAGAAAGTTGTGATACCACAGCCGTCCGCGTGCCGCTACCACTCCCGTACGGAATCCTCCTCCCAATTGCAGTTGTGACCAGATGGCCGCCGATGCTCCGCCTGTGCCCTGAGCGTTCACCTGCGGAGGATTGGCACCCGGCACTGTAAAGGGAGGAAAGGCAAAGGCGCTGACCGGCAGGCTGAGCAGCATCGCAGCGGCGATACCGACAGAAACAATTTTCCTATGCGAAAACATACGTTGAGTGGGGAAAGTCCGTGCATCGTACGAAACACGGACTCATTGCGCAATACTTTTTAGAGCGTGAGCTGTTTCACCAGTGCCCCGATCGGTACCTCTCCTTCTTCAGCGAATCTCTATCCCGTCCTTCGACAGGCTCAGGATGACAACGATTCAATGAGTGTGGAGATTGGTAAACGTACCTGTTTGAGTGAGTCTCTATCACGTACCGTTACTGTATCTTTCTCCCCCTGCGCGTCATCTTCGCCGAGAGTTCCAAAGTCGACGGTGATGCACTTCGGGGTGCCGATTTCATCCTGCCGGCGGTAGCGTTTGCCGATGGAACCGGTGATGTCGAAGTCGATAACAAGATCTGTTTCTTGAATAATTTTTTTATACAATTCTTGTGCCTTACTGATGAGATGTTCCTTCTTACTAAGAGGAAGAATTGCGATATCAATAGGAGCAATGGACGGATGGAATTTCATGACTACCCGAGTGTCGTCGTTTACCTTCTCTTCTGTGTACGCTTCGAGGAGCAATGTGAGTACCGAGCGATCGCATCCGAAACTTGGTTCGATCACATGCGGGAGGAATTTCTTCGTCGGATCATCAGGGTCGGTGTACTTCAAATCCTGTCCGCTTAATTTTTCATGCTGACTAAGATCGAAGTCGCCGCGATTTGCCAGACCGAAAAGTTCACCCCATCCCCATGGGAACTTGTACTCAATGTCTATAGTTTTTGAACTGTAATGGGACAGTTCGTCATTCTCGTGTTCACGAATACGCAAACGTGTTTTGCTGATGCCGAGATCTGTGAACCAAGACCAGATTGCCTCTCTCCATTCATCGAAATATTTTTCGGACGTTCCAGGTTCGATGAAGTATTCGATTTCCATCTGTTCAAACTCACGTGTGCGGAAAGTAAAATTCCCAGGTGTAATTTCGTTCCGAAAGGCTTTGCCTATTTGTCCAATGCCGAAGGGCAGCCGAGGACGTTGAGAATCTAAGATATTTTTGAAATTTACAAAAATTCCCTGTGCTGTCTCGGGTCGGAGATAGACCAAAGCGCCTTCTTCTTCGATAACTCCTTGGTATGTTCTAAACATAAGATTGAATTTTTTTGGCTCAGTCCAATTAACTTTTCCACAATTAGGGCAATTTATTTTTAGATAATTTTGAATAAATTGATAGACTAAAAAA
>JACRIG010000109.1 GCA_016215715.1 Candidatus Peregrinibacteria bacterium
AACCCGACATCTGTCCGCGGATGACGAGGCCGCTGCCGGTGATGCTTCCATTGACGTAAATGCCCTTTGTGAACGTGAAGCGGCTGGTAGTGCGATCATAAAAGAGTTTCTCATTGAGTGACTGCCCGAAGCGGATTTCAATGTTTGTCGTTGAGTCACCCTCATCAATTGTATTAAAGGATTCTGTATTCACGAGCATCGTCGGATTCCATGAGGAAGCGGCAAGCGCACTGTCCGAAAGCAGCGGGAAGAGTATCGTCGCAATGGCGACGGATGCGGTGATGCGCATGCCCTGCCGTGAATGGATAAAAGTGTTCATGTATGTGTGTGAAAGGTTTCAAGACATCATAGCAGAAATAGACGTGAAGTACAAGGGTTAAAAGATGTCTATCCGGAGAGCTTATTGCTTCTCCAGCGTTGTGTAATTGAGCCGGATATCGCCGATGTGCATCTGGAAATCGTTTTTAGCGTACACACGCAGACGCATCATAAACTCACTGCCTGCAGTCCACGTGGGTGAACCGGAGAATTCAATGTGCGTCGTTGCCCAGCCGGTGGAGGTGAGGTTCGTTACCGACCCCGAAAGGGAGACGGGGTTGCCATTCGTGTCATACACCTGCACATCGGCCTTGTTGTTCGCCGCGTCGCCCGAGGTGGACCGGTAGGCAAGCGTGATGCCGTCGCGCCACTTCGTGAAGTCCGGCGGCAGCGTCGCGCGGACGAGCAGGTCGTAATCCTGCAATGACGACCGGGAACTGGCCCATGCATAATAGTTCTTTAATGTGCTGTTATCCGTCGTGACGGAAAGCTGCCCGACGTTATCCGAGGCATCCGCCTGATACGCCACGCTGTCGTACGCCGGATGCAGCACCTGCAGTCCCGCCTCCTCACGATCATCACTGAGCGGCGCTCTGCGATCGATAATGGTCTGGACCGAGCCGGCCGACGTCGTCACCTGAGCGAGGGGGATAAAGCTCTTGTCATTCGGGAAGCCTCCCGTGACTTTGATGAGACCTCCCGTCTGGGTGAAAAAGAGATACGTCGTTACATTGCCCGGAAGCGGGACAGACCCGCTGCCCGTAAAGTGCACGATGTTCCCGTTGATGCGGTACGTGCCCGCGCCGATCTTCACATTGAGGCCTCCGCCGGAGAACACCTTCAGAGAACCGGTTCCGTCCATTGCCGTGACACCGACGCCGTTAATTTTCCCCGTGACGGTGAGGTCGCCCTGCACATGAAGACTGGCATTGAACTGGAAGCGCATTTTCTGCATATCGTAACTCAGCGTCTTGGCCAGGGTTTTCCCAAAGGTGAGAGCAATGGAATTTGTCGCAGAGTCGTCATTATTAATGGTGAACGTATTTTGATTTGTTGCCCCCGGCACCGCACTGACCGGAATCACTCCGCCGCTCCCGAGCACCATGATGGAGCCGCTGCCCGTCCCCGTGTCACGCGCATCAAGCTTGTCGGCATTGAGTGCAAACGGAACGGAAAGAATAGCAGAACGATCGACGGCGCCGTCCCCCGGGTCGACATCCAGAAGCTCGTACGTCGTTGCAGGTTCTGACACCGGTTTGACCTCAACCTGCAGATAGAGACCCAGAAGGGTACTGGTCGGCATCGATGAAAAATTGGGGAGAGGGACGACGGACCCCATCTGCAGCGAGAAGAAGCCTTTGCCGTCGGGCACAACCGTCTGCACTTCCTGCCAGCCCACAAAGTTTGGCGCGCCGGTATTGATGGATCCGGAACCGGCGTCTGTCGGGAGGGCATCCGGACTCTTCCAGTAGCTGAAACGGATATTCACGGGGAATGCGATGGGCTGGCCCAGAGCGTTGAGGAGATGACCGTTGTAAATATGCTTCTGCGGTACGGTGGGAGCGGCCGATGCCTGCGGGCTGAGTGGCAGCGTGCAAGAGAGGAATGCAATGAGAGTGAGAAGAGCGACGGAGCGGCCGCGCGCACGCGTCGCCTTCCTGCGCCTGCGGGCGGATGCACGCCGGCGCGGAGCAGTGACGAAGTGTGTAAAGAAGAGGATGCGCGCTTTTTCAAGGAGAATGCTGAGGATGAGAACGCCTGTCACAATCCATGGCAGGAGAGAAACGACGCGGGAGAAGCCGCCGCCGGTCAGTGCCGCTGCGAGCGTGGCAAGCCCGCTCTCTGCAACCGGATTTCCGTTCAGGAGACTGGCGACGGGTGAGGGACGCTGGATGACGCGCCGACCGGGGCGCACCGAGACAGACGGGGCCCGTGAAAGATTCGATGGCGCCTGTGCCGCGGGTGCCGGAGAGCGTGCGGGGGAGAAGAACTGCGATGTTTTTGCCGCGGGACCCGTTGCAGCCGGTGATTTGTTTGCAGCGGGTTTGAGTCCGGCTCTCGGCGGTCTCACGGGTGATATGAGTCCGGCCGGCGGTGCGATTCCCGGCTTCGCCGCAGCAATCGGCGCAGGGCCCATTCCTTTCGGCGCGGTCATCTTCGGTGCAGTCTGCTGCGCATTGACGGAGGGTCTCGCTGCGGCAGTCGGGGTAGGGGCGGCGCCTCTTGGAGCCGTGACTTTTGGTGCAGCGGCTTTCGGCGCAGCTCTCGCAACGGTAGCAGCAACGGCGGACGTCGTTCTCCTGCTGGGAGTTCCTCCGGCGCCGGTGCCGTTTCCGCCGCCGCCCGGGGCGGGCGCCGACTGGCCGCCGCCAGGCAGGCGCGGCGCGAGGTTCCAGTCCGGAATAGAACCTGCCCCGTCGCCGTCGGCTATATCCGGCGGATTGGCGCTGATCTGGAAATGCGCACCGAGGAGCGCTGCATTCGTAGTCCATGTGAGGCCGCCCTCGAGTGCAAAATGAGCCGACGTGCTTGCTGTATGCAGACTGTCGTCCGGACTTCCGCCGAAGAACCGGTACGAGGGGCTGGCCGCGGCGTGCGCAGACAGTGGCCCCGCCGCGAGTCCCGCGATGATGGTCGCAAGTGAGAGCATGGTGCCGATGCGGGCGAAGACGTTTCTCATGAAGGCAATCCCGAAAGCGGGGAGGGAGGCGGGAAGAGAGAGGGTTGTATCTGTGATGCGTCAGAAATCCTGAGTGCGTCCGCCCTGTGTGTGCTCGTGAACGACGCATCGTCGTCGCGCTCTCCGGAAAGTGTCTGACGCTTCGCGCGGTGCGAAGGCGTGTCCGCAAAGAAAAATCCGTAACGCCCGATGACGCGCCCGATGGCAGAGACAGAGAGGGAGACACCGTGCTGCTCAGCAAGCATCTTCTGCACCTGCACCTTGCCCATCACCGGATGGTCGTTGCGGATCTGACGGATCAGTTCAACCGCACGCGCGTCAGTCTGCGACTGTCTGACGGTATGCGGACAACGTGAATGGTCTTCGAGAGAGAGGGGATTTTTTGCGTCGAAGCGCTCTGCCCACCGCACGAACGTCGAACGCGCGATGGCGAAGTGACGGCAGGTGAGACTCACGTTACCGCCGTGCTCGAGCGCAAATAAAAACCACTTCAGCCGATGCACAGCGTCGTCACTCAACTCAAGCCCGTCACCGGCACGCAGCATCCGGCGCACGTCCTGCAGTCGCGCGCGGAGTATCCCGTCGGAGTGTGAGTGTCTGTTCACGTGATTGTTTGTGTGTTTTTTTTCTTTCCAAAACCATAACTATTATAACAGACGGAAGCTACCGTGTCTATGAGTTATCCACATGATTCCGGACTTTTCTCTTTGAGCAGAATCAAGAGCAAAAAGACCTGCTCACTTTTGATGAAGTATATCTATATGATCTTTTTGCATTATAGCAATTTTTAGGGAGAAAATACGCTGAAAACAGGCCTGAAATCTGATCACTTCATTATGGATTTTTGTTTCTATAAAGACAAAAATCTGAATGTCATGTTTTGACGACTCTGTCGGAGTGGATGCAGGCGAACATTTGACAAATATATGATAATGTCTAAGGAATGGGCAAGCGCGGAGAAACGCCGCGATTCTTCTGAACTTCGCCGGTCTCCTCTCAAAGAACGGAAACGCGCCTGTATTCGTCGTGACATGAGCGTATGTAACGGAGCTTCCCTTGATTTTCTCAGAAGTGCATCAGATTGATTTTCTTCCGGAAGCCTCTTCCTCCGTCTTTGAGCGTCGGGCGTCCTGCATCACCTGTATCTGAACTTTTCTTTCCCATACAACGTTTATTTTCCGTCCGGGATCATACGGAGAAAAAGGTTACAAAAAAATCACTTTGCACTCCGTCTCTGACAAACTACACCGTCCTGTACACGCTGCTTCGTGCGCGCAGAAGGCGCTGCGAACTGTCGCGCATGATTCTGAACATCGGTTATGAACGCAGGAACAAATGCGACAACGTTCTAAAAAATGCGCAAGGAATTGCTGTGCATCTTCATGAACTTCTCGTCTGCCCTGTGAAGGAACGCAGTAATCGAAGTGACAGGAGGATCACACCGCATGTCTGTGAACCTGCATCATCTTCTTGTGGGAAGTTCTGCTTCTTTGCTACCATGAGACAGTTATGCAGCTTTTGCCATCTGTGCGCCCCGGGCTGATTATTTCCCTTTCGCTCTGTCTGGCCCCGATTGGGGCATTAGCTCAGGTCGTTCCTTCCTTTACGGATGTGCCTGAGACGCACGGTGCCTTCAACGCGGTCGAGTACCTGAAGGAGAAGGGGATACTCAGCGGATACAGCGACGGGACATTCCGTCCGGACACGAAAGTGAACCGTGCTGAAGCTGTGAAGATTATCGTCAATGCCGCCGTGGGTGCGGAGACCATTGCGGCCTTTAAGGCAAAGAGCGTGTTCACGGACGTTCCCGACGACGCATGGTTCATTTCCTTCGTTGAGTACGCCCGCCAGACGCTCGGCATCATCGATGGCCCACCGAAGAAGACGCAATTTTTCCCGTCCCAGCCGGTGAAGAAAGCGGAGTTTCTGAAAATGCTGCTGCTCGCAAAAAAAATCGACGCGTCAGCCGCCTTCAGTGACCTGAGTGGTCCTCTCGGAGATGTGAATAATCCCGCGGACTGGCTCTACCCCTACGTCCGCTACGCGATTGCCTCGTCGATGATCATGGCCGATGATGCGGGGATGCTCCACCCCGGTAATGAACTGACGCGCAGTGAGGTGGCGCTCATTCTGTTCCGCCTCGAGATGTACCGGGAGCAGCGCCGCACGCAGGCGCTCCTGACGGAAACCGAAGCGGAGATTGCGCATGTCCTGAGTTTCCTCGAGGCGAAAGCGCCGGACCGCGCGTTCATGGCGTCCAATCGGTCACTCATCGCGGCGCGGGGGGCGCTGCTCAGTAAACCTGACGAAGGCATTGTGAAGGGTGCGGTGAAAACGGCAGAGGGTTTCCAGACGCTTGTGCGCGCCTATCAGGCCGGCGTCGAAGGACGGTTGCCTGATGTCCTGCAACTCACGAGCGACGCATGGCATCTGGCCGAGAAAGCGAAGGCCTTCGCCCCGAGTCTCGAACCGGTCGCCGTCCAGATGCAGACCATCGCGAGCAGCATGGCGGATGAGGCGAGAGGATTGCAGAAGAAATAATTATTTTTTCTTTCGCCACGCTTTCCGCGGCCCCATCGCTCTCTTTTTCATAAGCAGCGCGGATGCTTCTTCGAGTGTGATCGTCTCAGGCGAGGATGCTTTTGGAACGGACGCATTCGTCTTCCCGTCCGTCACGTACGGCCCGAAGCGTCCGTCCTTCACGAGGATTTCTGAACCGGTCTCGGGGTCTTTGCCGAGGTCCTTGCGAGGGGTAGCCGCTTTCTTCTTTTGTTCCTGTTTATCAGTGAGACACTGAATCGCTTCTGCGAGCGTCACGGTCGACGGATCTTTCTCCGGCGGGAGCGCTGCGGTGCCGTCGGCAGCTTTGATGTAGGGTCCGAAGCGGCCGAGGAGCACCTGCAACGGTGCGCCGTTATGGTCCCCGAGCGTGCGCGGGAAAGCGAGGAGCGGGAGCGCCTGTTCGAGTGTGACCGTATCCAGATTGCAGTTTTTGGGGAGCGAAGCGGTCTTGGGGCCCTCTCCCTTTTTGCGCTTCCCTTTGGGCAGAGGCTCCAGTCGTCCCAGCTGCACGTAGGGACCGAAACGTCCGGTGCGGACGATCACCGGAAGGCCCGTTGCGGGGTCGGTGCCGATCTCGCGCTCCTTCATGACATCGCCCTTTTTGATTTCCTTCGTTTTGAGTTCAACGAGTTCTTTGAAAGGGCTGAAGAATCCGCTGAGGAACTTTGCGCCCTTCACTGTTCCCTCCGCGATGTCATCGAGCGACTGCTCCATCTGCGCGGTGAAGGTGAGGTCGACAATATTCGGGAAGTGTTCAGCGAGCAGATCGGTGACGGTGAACGCGATGTCTTCGGGGAAAAGCTTGCCGGCATCTTTGCGGATGTAGCCGCGCTGCTGGACGGTCGAAATCGTCGGCGCGTAGGTACTCGGACGGCCGATGCCTTCCTCTTCCATTTTTTTCACGAGGCTCGCTTCGGTGTAGCGTGGCGGCGGCTTCGTGAAATGCTGCTCGGGGACCA
>JACRIG010000111.1 GCA_016215715.1 Candidatus Peregrinibacteria bacterium
CGAGCGCACGATGGTGAGAGTAAAGAGCAAAACGACCGTAGAACGCCAGACGCTGGCTGTCATTTGATTGCGCGGATTTGCATCCGCGACCCGGGCTGAACTACGAGCGCACGAGAGACAAGACCGGCGTTCGGGATGTACGAAGATTAGCATTTATCCAAAGCCAAAACAATCTATTTATGTCTCATCTCTCTCATTCTTTGTATATCTCCAATCATGCTATCCTGAGCCTATGCCCACTCTGACCCTCGATCTCCTCCGCGAAAAACTCAAAGAGTGGAAAGGGATCGGGATTGCGAAAAATGCGAATCCGGTCCTCGGCGAGGGAAACGAAAAAGCGGAGATCATGTTCATCGGCGAGGCACCGGGGGAGCAGGAAGATAAGCAGGGACGGCCGTTTGTCGGACCTGCGGGGAAATTTCTCGATCAGCTGCTGGAAGGCATCGGCCTCAAGCGTTCGGATGTGTACATTTCGAATGTCGTGAAGTTCCGACCGCCGGAGAATCGTGATCCCACTCCCGAAGAGAAGGAAGCCTGCATGCCGTGGCTGCAGGCGGAGATCGCGATTATCAAACCGAAGATTGTCGTGCCACTCGGACGCCACGCGCTCGGACATTTTTTCACGACGCTGAGTATTTCTGCGGCGCACGGTAAAGCACAAGTCCTTCGACGGGCTCAGGATGACAGAGACAGTATGTACGTCTTCCCTATCTATCATCCCGCAGCGGCGCTGCATAATCCGGGATTGAGACAAGCTCTGATAGATGACTTCGCGGGACTGAAAGCATTTCTTGCTACGCAGAAAAAATAATGCCTCACGGCCAAGACGTGCGCATCGCACGTCTCTACAATCCTTCCCTGTGACCTCTCTTCTCTTCAGCATCATCCTCGCGGCCCTGCTCTCCGCCACGTCCCTCATCGTGGTGGTCCTGCGCGTCAGTCCTCTCACTTCTCCGGGGCAGGCACTCCCCGCGTTCTTCGCGAGCATCCTGCTGGCCGTGGCCGCCACCGCGACGATCCTCCTCTATGCACTCTGGAAGTGGTTCCCGCTCCACGCGTGGGACGAGGGGAAAATTCTCAGCATCTCGCTGCGGCAGGGCATCTTCCTCGGCCTCGGCACCATCATTCTCATCTTCTTCCATCTGCTTGGGGTGCTGACATGGTGGATCGGGATTCTGATTTATGTGGTGTTTTTGCTGATCGAGCTGGCGATGCAGTATTGAGGGAACAGAAGGGAAAGAAGGCACAAAAGGGACAGAAGCATAAAGAAATATTCCACTTTGCCTCTGTGCCGTCTGTGCCGTCTGTTCCCTCTGTCCCCTTCGATCCCGATCCGATATTCTTCCCCCATGGAAACAGCCGACACCCGCTGGCAAACATACGTCACCAAAATCGCCTCCGCGACTTCCCTTTCTGATGTCGACGCGCTGGAGCAGGAACTCTTCGGCCG
>JACRIG010000112.1 GCA_016215715.1 Candidatus Peregrinibacteria bacterium
CCGTACGGAGTATGGACGGCAATGGCCGCCGAATCCGGGATCGAGTGCGTCACATGGAGGAATTCCACTTCAACTTTTCCGATGCGCGTGCGCTTGTTGTATGGCACGACGTTGAGCCGCGCCTTCGACGTCAGATGTTCTTCATCCAGACGCTTGCGAGCGAACGCCATCGTGAGTTTCGTCCCGAAGCATGGCGGGAAATGCAGTTGCGGGAGCAGATGCTGCACCGCGCCGATGTGGTCAAGGTGACCGTGCGTGAAGCGGATCGCTTTGCTGCGGTTCTCGCGGCATCTCCGGCTGGAGAGATCCGGTATCAGATAATCGATGCCGAGCATGTCTTCGTCCGGAAACTGTAGTCCGAGGTCGATGATGTAGAGGTCGCCGTCGACTTCAATGACGAAGCAGTTGCGGCCGACCTGCTCGAATCCGCCGAGCGGATAGAGGCGCAGGCCGTTGCGTGGAGGAAGTGGCTGCACCGGAGTGGGGAGAGGGAAAGGCTGTCGGGCCTGTCCATTTCCCTGCTGAGGCGGGCGGTTATTCTGCGGTGGTCGTCCGCCGCCTGCGGCGACCGTCGGGGTGTAGGCCGCAGGCCCTTTCAGAGGAGCGGGCTGACCCGCAGTCTGCAGTGGTTTGGGATTCTCTGGATCCTTGCGAGCGGCGCCACCGCCAATGGTGCGCTGCATCCAGTCTTTCATTGATTTCATCTCGTTCTGTTTGGGAAAAAATAGGAGATTCCTTCTCACTGTACTCCCCCGTGGTTTTGATTGCAAGTCATTTTGTTGATGTACTTACTTTTTGGCTTGTATTCAATGAATTTTTACTTGCAAATTTTGATGGTTCGTCGCCGCTCACCATGACAACCGTGAGGAAAGATCGCTGACTGTCGTTCTCCTGTCACTCGTAACTCATAACCCGTAACCCATAACAAAGCCCGACGTCGACGATTCACTTTCCCCCACCCACCCTCTGCGGTACCCTATCTCCCCGTATGGACGTCACCGTCCGCACCGGCAGTACCAAGGCTCCCCGCGACACCAATCTCGAGGCACTCTCTTTCACATCATCCGCCGGTGAATCAGTCCTTCTCCTGATGGAAATTCTCGGCAAAAAGGCCGATGCGCAGACAGTGGAGCGTGAGTGCGAAGCGATCGTGCGGCATGCACTTCTGGAGACGGAAGGGGATGCAGCCGACCGTCTCGATGGCACACTCAAGGAGCTCAACGGCCTTCTGAAAGGCATGCTCCTGTCGCAGACTGTCGACGACATTCACATGGTCATCGGGATTCTCGATATGGAACAGACACTCCACGTTTCTCATGCAGGCCGCGCGGAGGCGTATCTCGTGCGTAAGGGCATTGCGAGCCAGGTGACGGAGTACACGAGCGGCAAACCCGTCCCCGCCTTCGTCCATATTGCGAGCGGAAAACTCGAGAACAGGGATCATGTGGTTCTCTCAACCCAGCGGCTGCTTCGCACCCTCACACCGGCGCAGCTGGCGAAGCTCTCCCATCAGGAAGATCAATTACTCGAAAATCTCGTGCGCACGCTCGAAGGGGAAGGCGAACACGCCGCCATCGCGCTCGTCGTCTGTGCCCTGCCCGAGCAGGCGTCTATCGATGACCGCGTCAGCGCCGTTCCCTCGCGCCGCAGCGGACGCGCATCGTCCTCATCCCGTTCGCAGATGGGTGCCGCCGTCTCCTCGTTCGCCGCGTCTCTTCCTTCCATGGGCGCCGTGACAGGCTGGTCAAAGCGCGCGGCGGAGGGAGGACAAGCCGCATGGCTTTCTCTCATGGAAAAGATGCGCCTGCGCGATCACCTGAGTACGTTCATGGCGGATCTCGGCCATCCGAAGCGCAAACGCCGCGCGCACTTCCTTCTTCTTGCGGGCGCGGTCGCGGCACTCCTGATCATCTGGGTCGTCGTTCACCTCTTCACCTCTACCCAGCGCAGCAAGACCCGTGCAGAGCTTGAGTCGCTCGTCGAGCAGATTAACCAGCAGGTCCAGACAGCGGAAAACCGCCGCATCATCGGCGATATGGACGCTGCCAACGCCATTCTCCAGCAGGCGCAGACGCGCGCGAAGGAAGTGATGGACAGCGAGTCGGGTCTGTTCCGCGTCGAGGCACTCGATCTCCTCGACCGTATCCGCAGTAAGCAGGAAGAAATCAACAACATCGTCCGTCTTTCTCCGAGACTTGTCGCAAACCTCTCCACCAAAACGCCGGATATCGTGGCGCAGGGATTCATGGGTCTCAATGACGGCGAATTCATCGCGTACGACCGGCAGAATCTCTACCGCGTTCTGCTCAATACCGTCGAGGCGCCGGTCAGGCTTTCGGAGGCCGAACTTCTGCTCGATGGCGAAGCATTCTCACGTTTCCAGAGCATGGTGTTTCTGACGACGGGCAACAGCGTCATTGAAATGATCGGCGGGCAGCCCGTTTCGATGAAAACGGAGGATCCGAAGGGCTGGGTCAGCGGCAAGGCACTGAAAACCTACCTGCGTTTCCTCTATATCCTCAATCCGCAGGACACGCAGATCTACAAATATGAGCGGCTCAGCAACCGCTACGGCTCGCCGGTCGGATACAATGTCAACGGCGATCTCACGGGTGCCCTCGATATGGCAATTGATGGCAGCGTCTACATTCTCAAAGAAGGCGGTACGATGCTCAAGCTGTTCCGTGGCGAATCCCAGCCATTCGTCATTCGCCGTGCGCCTGAGGGTCTGCTGAAAGACGCCGTCAAAATGTTCAAGGTCGCAAACGGTAATTTCTACATCCTCGACCCCGCCCATGCGCGGGTGATGGTTGTGAGCGACGGAGGAGCGACGGGTGAGGCGACTTACGTAAAGCAGTACGTGCTGGAAGGTGAGCAGGTGGGGACGCTCAAGGATGTCTACGTCGACCCCGATGAGGTGCATCTGTATCTGCTGGATGAGAAGCATGTGTTTGTGGTTGATCTGACGAAGTGAAAAAACACATTCTCGTCTTCGGCACTTTTGATGAACTTCATCCCGGCCACCGGTTTCTTTTAAGCGAAGCACAGAAGCGCGGTGAGCTTTTTGTCGTGATTGCACGGGATGCGAATGTGGAGCGGATCAAAGGGCGGCCCGCAGTTGAATCGGAAGGAGAGCGGAAGCGTGCTGTCGAGAAAGCGTATCATGATGCCACTGTTCTTCTTGGGGATCCGCACGATTTTCTGGTTCCCGTGATTGCCGTCCGTCCGGATCTCATTCTCTTCGGATATGATCAGAAATTGCCGCCGGGGGTGCGTGAGAAAGATTTAGAGTGCCCCGTTGAGCGGTTACCGGCTTTTGAACCGGAGAAGTATAAAAGTAGTCTGAGAAGAAATTCGTGACTTCCTCCTTCCCCACTCGCTGCGGCTCGTCGCCCCTTCCACCGGAGGAGGACGGGGCTAGTAAGGCGACCGTCGTGCTCCCCTCCTTCCTCCGGAGGGAGGGGCTGGGGGAGGGAGGAACGCTGGTCGTCGGCCCCCTTTTCTGCTATACTGATACGAAATGTCCGACACAGACCAACCCTCCATCGCCAAACAAATTCTCGGGGCCGGCATCGGTATGATTGCCGCGCTTGTCCTCTATCAGGGATATGAAATTGCCTCGCCCACACTGGAGGCAGCGATCGCTCCATACCTGATGACGGAGCCGCATCTCTCCGCCGGTACGCAGGACGCGGGTCCGCTCAACAGTGACAAGGCAATGCAGATTGCCGGACGCGCGCGCGATATTGCGGCGCGGCGCGCGGGTGCGCGTGCGGGAGCAGCGCGCTAGAGTGGAGCAATGATCTTACTTCCGTACACAGCCGTCGCAGCGCTTTTCGTCATTGCGGTTATCGACGTACGGACACAGAAGATTCCGGACAGTCTGAATCTGCTTCTGCTTTTATTCGGAGTGATCGCGGTTTTTATGCGCGGGGGTCTGGATATTTTTGGATTGGCTCTGGGAATCGGTGTCATTGGTGGCCAGTGGCTGATCAGTCGGGGGAAAGCGATGGGGAGCGGAGATGTTTTTCTTATGATCGGAATATCGCTTCTGCTTCCACAATTATCTTTTATGATTCTGACACTACTGGTCGCTTACATTTCTGCCGCATGCGTTGCGTTGTTTCTTCTGCTCACAGGCAGAATGAAGATGGCGGGACGGATGCCGTTTGCACCGTTTCTCGTTTTAGGAGCAGCAACGGCAATTCTTTTTGGGGGGACGATCACCACAAAATTCGGCACATAAATAGTTCCCCCGCGCATCCGGGGTAGCCGAACCCCGGCTGCGGGGAAGAAAAGTGCTCAATAATTTTCCGCAGCGCCGAGGTTCGGTCACCCGCGCGGACACGGGAGATGTATTCGCATTTAGAAAACCCCCAGCTTTATGGGATGGGGGTTGTCTGTAGACTTTGTCAGCAGGTCGATCACAGAAGTGATTTCCGCCTGCGGTTAATCTCTGAACTCGTGTGACCAAACTCAGGGATTAACCGCAGAGGAAGGACCGATACTGACCCACTCATCATACGGATTTAAGGCCATTTGTCAACTGCAATCCGGCGCTGTCGTAAGCAGAGAATCAGCTATAAACTGCCGTTTATGAAAGTCGTGGCAGGTAACAGACGGGCACGGTTTGATTACGAAATCCTCGAGAGTTTTGAGGCAGGAATGGTCCTGACAGGTCCCGAGGCGAAGTCATGCCGGATGGGGAGAGCGAGTCTCGCCGGCGCGTACGTTTCCTTCCGCGGACCGAAAGCAGTTCTGCGCCAGATGAATATTTCCGCCTATCCATTTGCGAAGAGCGTCCCACATGAGCCGCTGCGGGATCGCGAACTGCTTCTCAATAAAAATGAACTCGATCGGCTGCGTGCGTCGCTCAGTGAGAAAGGTCTCACCGTGATTCCGTTGGAACTCAAAGCGGGAAAGTTCATCAAGATCGTGATTGCGATCGGGAAGGGCCGGAAGAGGATTGATAAGAGAAGGGCAATCAGAGAGAAGGAAGTGAAGAGGAAGCTGAGGGAGGGACGAGAAGTGTAAGGGGACCAAGGTTGCCAAAGGGACCAACGGGACCAAGGTAATGTTTTTCGACGTTGGTTCCTTTGGTACCCTCGGTTCCTTTGGTAACCTGACTCCGTGTCTCTCCTCCCTCCCCAAATCATCCGCACTATCGAGGAACTCAGCAAACTCCCCGGTATCGGGCCGAAGTCCGCGGAGCGTCTGACATTCCATCTGCTCCGGAGCTCCCGCGCTTCGCCCGGGGCCCTCGGACAGGCGATGCTCGATCTGAAAAAAGATCTCCGGTACTGCATAGAGTGTCAGATGATTACGATCACGGAGAAGTGCGCAGTGTGTACGGACACGAGTCGTGATCACAGTATGGTTCTCGTTGTCGAAGAACCACTCGAAGTGATTGCCTTTGAACGCACGCCCTACCGCGGCGTCTATCATGTCCTCCACGGCGTCCTCTCCCCCATCGACGGCATGGGGCCGGAACAATTAAAAATTCGTGAGCTCATCACGCGCGCAAAAGCCGGCGGCATCACCGAAATTATTCTCGCGACCGACCCTGACATCGAAGGCGAAGCGACCGCAAGTTATTTACAGGAACAGCTCAGGGGTCTTGTATCCAGTGTTACGCGCCTCGCCCATGGGCTCCCCATGGGTGCGGATATCGAATTTGCGGATCAGGTGACCTTGCGCGAGGCATTGGCCGGGAGAAGAGGGATGTAAAAAGGACCTCCATATTTTCCCCTCTCCCCGCGGGAGAGGGTTAGGGAGAGGGGCGTTTGTCCCCATGCAGCCAATTCATCACATGCTATACTTCGGTCATGCTTCGCTCCCGCCCCGCCTTCTCCCTCATTGAGCTTCTCCTCGTGATCGGCATCCTCGCAATCCTCGCGGCGATTGTTCTTGTCGCGATGAATCCCAAGCCGATGGTGGATGAGAGAAATACGAAGCGGACGAAGGACGTCCAGATGCTCCTCGATTCGGTCACCCAGTACACAGTCGCAAATAAAGGAATCTTCCCTGAAGGCATCACGTTCACCGCGAAGGAAATCTGCCGCTCCAGCGAACTCCCCTGCCATAACGGCGTCGATCTCGACGTGCTCACGGGTTCCTATCTACCCGAGCTCCCCGTCGATCCGCTCGCAAGCGCCTCGGGCACCGGCTCGCACTACACGATTATGAAGGACCGCCAGAACCGCATCACGATCGCCGCTCCGGATGCGGAGGGTGGGGCGAAGATTTCGGTGACGCATTAGCGGACATAATGCTCAGAAAAATGTTTATAAAATTCCTTGCACAGGTGAGACACTTGTGATACACTGAAAATATTCCTATCTTACCTATGCCTACCAAGAAGAAACGCCTCAATATCACACTCCAGAAAGATGTCGCACTTTTCCTGAAGAAGATGTCGCTACGCGATGATGTGCCGCAGGCAACGAAAGCAGCGGAACTTCTGGAGATGGCCATGGAAATTGAAGAAGACGACTATTTCACCGTACTTGCAGAGAAGCGCCTCAAGGCAAACAAAGGGTTTATTTCCCATGAGGAATTCTGGAAGTGATGTACCACATCGAATACAGCAGGCTCATTGACCGGAAAGAGTTCAGGAAGCTTCCCACTCATGAATTAGAGATTATTAAGCGTGTTATGGAAGAAAGGCTCACCACGCATCCGGATGTTTTCGGGAAACCCCTCCGAAAATCACTCCATGGCTTTCGCAGCCTTCGTGTCGGAGATTATCGTGTCATCTATCGAATCGAGGGAAAGGTCGTGCGCGTTTATGCCATTGGGCATCGGTCGGTGATTTATAAAAAAGTGGAGAGGGGTGGAGCCGCTGACCAGGATTGAACTGGTGACCTACGCATTACAAGTGCGTTGCTCTACCACTGAGCTACAGCGGCTTAATTCGGACGTGGGATGGAGAGAAGGATAGCGCCGAGCTTCTTATTTTCTGTCGCCCTTCTGGCGGCACTGAGCTACAGCGGTGTGCGTGCAGTATATACAAAAAAGGCGCCGTGAAGCGCCTGTTTTGTCCTGCCCTTTTATACGCCGGGTCCTGTCGGGTGAAGTTTTAACGCTTCACCGGATGATCATCTATCTAGGGCCGCCGTTGCCGGCGGTCTCGAGCGGAGGGGTATGCGGAGCGACGAAACCATCGCTAATCCCGCGTACCCAAATCCTCCTTGCACCACCATGAGTTTGCCGCTGTGGATCTCTGCAGTGCACCCGCAGGGATTCACATCCCCGGTTCCCGGGGCGTTTCACTCCCACCGATCTTGCGATCAGCGGGCTCGTCTCTGTGGTACTGGTCCTCGCGCGTCTTTTAAATATAGGACACGCGGGCGGGCGTTACCCGCATGGCGTTTCATGTCCCGTAAAAATGCTTGCGCATCCACGGGACACGTAAAACTCGCATGGGCCGTGGCTGTGCCACGTGCCGCGAAGCGGTTTTACGTGGTGCCCGGACGTTCCTCCCAGCCCCTCCTTTTTCTCGTATCGCATCCGGCCAATTCACACGGATGACCAAGATGTCGTTCAAGAAAAAAGAGGGGCTGGGCGATCATCAAAAGAGCAGGACGATCATTATCGCACAGATTGGCTCCTGTTACAAGAATCCTGACCTCTTTTTCGGCCAACGGGCAAGCGTCCATTCGAGTACAATGCCCGTGTGAAAAAACTCGAAATGCTCTTCGGCGCGCTGCGCGTCCCCTCTGATGCGCTGGCGGTGACGCTGGCGCTGATTCTCAGTTATAAATTACGTCTCGCGAACATTGATCTCGTTCCCTCCATCCAGCTTCTCGACCCCGCTTCGACACTCCCGGATTTTCCGTACTACCTGCAATCTTTTGTCATACAATCCGTCATTCTTTTTCTCGTGATTGCTCTCGTGCTGCGGCTCTATGCGTTCTACGTGACGGGGAGTGCGTGGAATGAAATCGGACGGAGCATCGTCGCGGCGATTGTGTGGCTCGCGTGTGTGATGGGATGGTACTTCCTTGTCCGGCATCAGCTTTTCTACTCCCGCATCCTCCTCCTCCACTCGTTTTTCTTCGTCACGGTCTTCGTCATTCTCGGACGCGCGCTCCTCACGATCGTTTATCGTTTCTTCCTGACGATGGGCTACGGAGTACGCAGCGTCATTTCCTATGGCAGCAAGGGACTCACGGAGAGTGCATTGAGGACCCTGCAGGATGATGTCCGTTACTATTTCGTCGGTCATGTGCGCTCCCTCGGACAGCTACGCGTCCTCCATGCAAAGTCGCCGCTCGATTTGGTTTTGCAAACCGATCCACACCCGACGAGTGCGGACACGGAAGAGCTGATTCAGGAGTGCCGCAGCCAGCAGATCACCTACGCGTTCCTGCCGCCGGTGCTTGCGGATGTTCCGCAGCAGCTTTCTGTTGAGCGTCTGGGATTGCTTCCGATGATCCGCCACAGCCCCACCCCTCTTGATGGCTGGGGACGGGTGATGAAGCGGGCGTTCGATATCATCGCGAGCGCCATTCTGCTTTTCCTTCTCTGTCCGTTGCTCCTTCTTCTCGCTCTTGCAGTGCTGGTTGAGGGAGGGCTGCCGATTTTCTATATTTCGAAGCGGGTCGGTGATCAGGGCCGGCGCGCAATTTCTGTTCTGAAGTTCCGCTCGATGGTGCCGCATGCGGATGTACGGAAAGCCGAAATGGCCGCACTCAACCACCGCTCGGACGGGCCGCTTTTTAAGATCAAAGATGATCCGCGCATCACGCGCCTTGGGCGGTTCCTCCGGCGCTGGTCGCTCGATGAGTTGCCACAGCTCTTCAATGTGTTCGTCGGTCACATGGCG
>JACRIG010000113.1 GCA_016215715.1 Candidatus Peregrinibacteria bacterium
ACCGGAGGCACCGGCGACGAGCCACCCCCCGGCAGAACCGCCGCTGAGGATGCCGGCGATGCCGCCGACGAAGGTGAGGGAGACCGCCTCGAGGAGAAACTGGAGGAGGATGTCGCGGCGGCGGGCGCCGACGGCTTTGCGCAGGCCGATCTCGCGGGTGCGCTCGGTGACCGAGACCAGCATGATATTCATGATGCCGATGCCGCCGACGAGCAGCGAAATGCCCGCAATGAGTGAGAGGAACACAGTGAGTCCGGCCGTCACGGAATTCACGATGACGCTGATCTGTTCCGCGGAACGCGCGATGAAGTCATCTTTGTCCGGATCATTTTCAGAATTTTTAATATGATGGCGCTGGCGCAGGAGGAGCGTGATGTCTTCCTTCGCAAGGGCAGGATCACCGATCGTTTTGAGCGTCATGTAGCTTAGATGCGACTGGCCCGTGAGCGCGCGTGCCGTGGAGAACGGAATGAAGACGAGCTTGTCGAGGTCGCTGAGCAGGAGCGAACCGTGGCCTTCAAGAACGCCGATGACCGTGAACGACTGCTCGCCGATGGAGATTTTGCGGCCGACGGGGTGACCATTCCCGAAGAGATCGATGGCCGTCTGCGACGCGAGGACCGCGACGTTTTTGCCGCCCTCGTCGTCGCTGGCACTCAGGATGCGCCCGTCCTCAATCACGAGACCGTAATTGGCGAAGATGCCGGGGAGCGTGCCCATGACCATGGGGCTGACATCCTGCGTTCCGTAGTGCACGGGCTTCCCGACGATAATGACGGGAGTAACATTCTCCACCGTGGAAAGACCTTTCACCGCCGTGAAGTCATCGAATATGAGGCTATCGAGATTCCCGCCGAATTTCTGGAAGCCCGTCGGAAAAACATCCATGGTATTGGTGCCGATACTCGCGATCTGGTCCAGAATGTATCCCTGAAAGGTCCGGCCGATACTCACCATCAGCACAACGGACGCAACCCCGATGATGATACCGAGCATCGTGAGCGCGGTGCGGCTCTTATTCACCGTGATGCCGCGGGTGGCCGTCGAGAGGAGATCGGATGTCAGCATAAGAAAGTGCGGAGACGTTCGATGCGCACGTCTCATTCGTAGCGCAGGGCTTCGATAGGGGATAATTTTGCAGCACGCCGTGCCGGCTGCAGGCCGAAGGCGAGACCCGTGAGCGCGGCCATCAGGAGTGCTGCGAGAACCGCCGGGAGCGAAACGGCAAAGATGTACGTTGAAAGAATGCCCTGCACAATCTGCGCGGCGCCGAAGGCGAGGGCGATGCCGATGAAAAGCCCGACGACGCCGCCGATGAATGTGAGAAGGACGGCTTCTATGAGAAACTGAAGAAGAATATCGCGGTAGTGGGCGCCGACAGCTTTGCGCAGGCCGATCTCCGCCGTCCGCTCGGTGACCGAGACCAGCATGATGTTCATGATGCCGATGCCGCCGACGAGCAGACTGATGGCGGCGACGGTCGTGATAAAGGCCGTGAGCCCGAGTGACACGGCGGAGAGAATCTCGTTCGCCTGCGCCGAAGAGCGGACGACAAAATCGTCCTTCGTCTCATCCCAAGTTGCTTGCCCTGAGGAATCCGCAGATGACGAAGGGCTGATGCCGTGACGGAGACGGAGCAGGTTCTTCACGTCATCAAAGGCAAGGTCGAAGCTGAAGACTGCTTCCATGGTGATGTAGTTGAGGTACTTCTGGCCGGAAATATTCTTCGCGACGGAAAAGGGAACATAGACCCTATCGTCGGCGTTCTGGAAAAACTGCGAGCCGAGCGCCTTCGTGACCCCGATGACGGTGAAATGATTCCCGCCGATGCGGATGCGCCTGCCCACGGGATCGCCCGACCCGAAGAATTTCGTCCGCACATCGGGTGCGATAAGCGCGACCGGACGGGCTCCGTCGATATCATCGTTATCAATCAGACGCCCCTCCGAGGGGACGATATTCTGATTGCTGAAGAATTCCTCCATGACGCCGAACACCTGCGGGGACCCTTCCTCGCGGCCGTACGACACCGTCCCCGGGAGGAAGATAACGGGGGCAAGGTGCGTGATCGTCGGGAGTTTTTTGAGCAAGTCGAGATCCTCGAAGGTCAGACTGTCGTGGCCGGTGGCGATGCTGCTCGGGCCTCCCTCCTGCTGCCCGGGAAATATCACCATACTTTTGGGACCGAGGCTGGAAATCTGACCAAGGATGACGCCCTTCATGCTCTCGCCGACACAGCTCATGAGCACCACCGCTGCAACACCGATGACGATGCCAAGCATCGTGAGAAGCGAGCGCGACGCATGTGTGCGCACGCCGGTGAGAGCCGTGATGAACGTGTCGTGGAGACGCATGAGGGGATGTTACGGATTACGGGTTACGAGTTACGGGTTGCGTGTTAAGGGTTTACGATTTCATCTCGTAACTCATAACTTTTAACTCGTAACGGCAGAAAGATCTTTACTTTAAGGAACTAACATCCTTCGCCACGATTCGCGTAAAATCCTTGCTGTCCGAATCAATGCGGCCGTCTTTGATATGAATGATACGCTCAGCGTGCTGGGCCGTGGTGCGTTCGTGGGTGACAAGAATGATCGTGTGCCCCTCGCGATGGAGCTGCTGAAGGGAGTGCATGACGGCGATGCCCGACTGAGAGTCGAGGTTGCCGGTGGGCTCATCGGCAAAGATAACGTCGGGCTGGGTGACAAGCGCGCGCGCAATCGCGACCCTCTGCTTCTGGCCGCCGGAGAGCTGGCTGCTGAGGTAATCCCTGCGGTCAGAGAGTCCGACGATTTTGATGGCGCCGAGCGCCCTCCCGTCGCGTTCGCCCACAGGAATGGTGGGGTGGTACAGGAGCGGCAGCAAAACATTCTGAAAAACCGTCGTCCGCGGGAGGAGATTAAAAGCCTGAAAGACGAAGCTGACGCGCGTCGCGCGGATCTTCGCCAGTTCGTCGTCCGTCATGCTGCCGGCTTCATCGCCCTGGAAGAGATAACGGCCCGCTGTATGAAGATCGAGAAAGCCGAGGATGTGCATAAGCGTCGACTTGCCCGAGCCCGAGGGGCCCATGATCGCGACGAACTCACCCTTGTTGATCGTCAGGTTGATATCGAAAAGCACGGGCGTCTCGACATCGTCATTGAAGTACGACTTGGAGAGATTGCGCGTTTCGATGAGAGGAGTTTTCGTCATTTTTTCTCGAGAACGATGATGGTTTCGCCCGAACCAATGCCGGTCACTTCGCTGTCCCCTGCCGCACCTTCCATCCCGACCGTCACGACGCGCTCCTCGACCTTTCCATTCTCCTGAAGAACACGGACCATGGGCCGGCCGGTACTGTCTTCGAGCACCGCACGGGCGGGAACATGCACGACATCTTTCCGGATGCCCGTCGTGATGGCGGCGTCGCCGGTCATACCGATCTTGAGGTCGGTGTGCGGGTAGACGAAGTCGAGACGGACGCGGTACTTCGGCACGCCGTCTTTGATAGTGGCGGACGGATCGACGTCGCCGACTCGCAGCGCAAAATGCGTGCCGCGGAAGGCGTCGAGCTCAACGGATCCCGACTGGGTCAGCTGAACTTTTGGAATGTCGATCTCTGACACGAACATTTCTATGCGGTATGGCGATTCCCCGAGCAGCGTCACGGCGGCACCCACCGGGAGTGACTCCCCGATGCGGATGTTTACATGCGTGACGATGCCGCTGACGGGAGCCGTCAGAACCGTATCCGCGAATTCTGCGTGCGCGCGCGCGAGGAGCGCCTGCTGCTGGCGGACGCGAGCGCGCGCAGCGTCGAGTTCGCCCGGACGGGCGCCGGCGCGTTTCAGGTCAAGCGCGGCCTGCGCCGAGCGGATGGTGCTCCGGTACGTGGCGATGTCGCTCTGCGCCTTGTCGCGCGTGCCGGTATAACTCACGACACTCGCCTCAGCGCTGCCGATCTTTGTATCGTACCCCGCCGATGCGTTCTGCAGCGATGAGAGTGACGCCGAAAGATTGCCGGCGGCGCCATCGATGGTGCTCCGGTCCGTTGCAATCGACGCCTTGAGACTCTCACGGGACGATGATGTGAAGTACGAGGTTTCACGGAGCGAACTGATGAGTATGAAAAGTGTGTCCAGAACATTGCCGGACGTGACGGCGGCAGATTGCGCAGCGCGGAGGGCTTCGAGCGTCGCTCTGTAATCGTCCCCCACCAGTGCGGCTTTCCTGCGCGCGGCGCTGATCGCGTCCTGCGCGCTGCGCTGCTGTGCGCGCACGCCATTGAGTGCCGCAGGCTGGTCTTTGCTTATTGCATCCTGCACGTCAGAGCGGCTTAAGACATCGTCAACCGTCGAGAGCGCGTTCTCGCTTGCGGTCAGCTCTTCATTGATGGAACTGAGGGACGTACTCACCTGCCCCGCAAGACTGACACTCGCCTCCTGCCTGATGATGTCGAGCTGCTGCTGCGAGAGCATGAGATTTTCCTCAGCAGATGTGAGCGACTGCTCTGCCGCCAGAAGCGCCGCCTGCTTGTTCTCAAGATCCGCCTCGGCAATTGCGATGTCCTCGGGGCGCGACCCTTCCTCCAGTGTGCGCAGGTCCGCCTGAGCAGAATCGAGTGCAGCCCTCTGTGAAGCGATATTTGCGCCAAGGCCACCTGACTTGAGTTCCGCAAGACGCTGTCCGGCGCGGACGCGATCTCCTTCTTTTACGAGTACGCGGGCGACGATGCCGGCAGCAGAAAACTTCAGCTCCAGCTGGCGTTCCGAAACAACCGTCCCGACAGCTTCGACCGTCTGGATGAGATCGCCCTTCGCTGCGCTGACCGTGATGTATTCGGGAGCTTTTGGCCGGGTGATCCACCAGAGGCCAAAGATCAGAAGAGCGACGAGGACGCCGGCTGCAAGGGATTTCTTAGGGTGCGTTTTGAGGATTACCGGAATGCGCGGGAAGATGCCTGTGGTACGGGTGAGGAAAGACATGGGAAAGGAGAAGGAATCAGTGCGAAGAGAGCGATGAAAGTTTCGTGCTGAGTTTTTCATGAAGGCGTGCGAGTTCGAGTTGTTCACTTCTGGTCAGAAGCCCGAAGATACGACGCAGAACCTGCCTGCGCCTTTCATGCTTTTTGCGGAGAATCGTCTTTCCGGAGGAAGTGAGCCGGAGGCGGACGAGCTTGCGGTTTTCTTCGTCGTGCAGCCGCGAGACCAAGCCGGTACGGACGAGACGATTGATCAGCGAGGTCGCGGAGGGTGAGGAAATATGCAGCGATTCGGCAAGCTGTTTCATTGTCATGCCCTTCAGCTCACTGATGAGAAACAGTGTATGGATGTGCAGCAGATTCGCACCGTCTGCGGTTTTCGTCTGCCCGATCATCTGCTGGCGCATGATGCGGCCGAAGTCGTAGGTGCTTTCGATCAGCCGGTCGATGGGGTTTTTCCGTGAACTCACAATGCGAATATAAAATTATTAGAGCGTCTAAGTATATTCGCCCCTCCCTTCCTGTCAAGACTTCTGCCGTTATTTTTTGAGATGCTCCAGTGCCCTCCGGACAGCGTTTTCCACGGGTTCGGGAGTGATCCCCTCCTCTTCCAGTTTTTGCACCGAAAGAATGCAGTTACTGCGGGCCGCCTTCGTGATGAGACCAAGATCATCCAGCGTCAGCCGGGTGAACGCGTGCGACGGATCGACAATCTCACGATAGAGTTCCATGATGCGGTATGGCGACAGCGAGCCGGAGTTGACGACGTTGTAGATGCCGGTCCTGCGCCGCTCAATGAGAGTGCGCGTGGCCTTGAGAAAATCGGGAAGATAGGTGATGGAGTTCTGCGCGTCGAGGACCGTCGGATACCTGCGCAATTTCATGATGAGATTACGGTCGTTGGGCACGCGATCGAAGGGCATCCGCAACCGGAGAATCAGCACGGGAAACTCCCGCAGCACGGCCTCGGACCAGATTTTGGTGCGGGAATAGAAACTGCCGGAAAAATTCGGCTCGTCTGCTTCCGAAAATCCTTTGCCGCCGTTATCTCCGTTATAAATACAGCCGGAACTGAGGTGTGCAAAGTAGATTTTCCGCTTCATGCATTCCTCCAGAAGCACGAGCGGGCCCGTCACATTTCCGCGGACGGTTTCGGGCTTGTGATCCTCGCACCAGTCAATGTTCGGTCGCCCCGTTTTGCCCGCGGCATTCACGATCGCATCCGGTTTTTCCGCATCGAGCACCGCACCGACGGCCGACGAATCTGCAATATCGGCATCGGAGGCGATGGCCCCCGGCAGGGCATCCAGAAGTTGTTTCCCGATGTACCCGCGCGGGCCGAAAACGAGGATTTTCACGGGGGAATCCTACCGGAAAACGACTCTACCGCGCCAGAAAAAATGGGGTATAATCAATACCGATGCGACGACGTAAGGCAGCGCGGGCGGTTCGGCGGACAGCCAGAAGGCGCCGGGATCTCTCCGACGCAACAAAACGCACTATCAGCGGGATCGTCCAGATCTGTGTCGGAGTTCTTCTCTTCCTCGCCATTCAGGATCAGGCGGGAGTGGTGGGTCTCTCGGTGAATCGTTTCCTCATGTTCTTCTTCGGATCATGGGGTGTCATCTTCCCCTTCTTTCTCGTTGCCTCCGGCGTGCTCCACACGTTCGGCAGCGGCGGCAAGCTGGAACTCAAGCGCTCCGTCGGACTCCTTCTCACTCTCGTCTCGTTCCTCGGCCTCATGCACATTCAGGCACCGCTCGAGGACATCGGAACGCAGCGCGATACACTCGCCGGAGCACTTGGCTTCATGATGTCGCTGCCGTTCCTCCTCTTCGCCAGCCGTGCGGTCGGCGTCACCATCCTCGGCACAACACTCCTGATAGGACTCTTTCTCGCCTTTGAACCGGACCTCGGGATTGTCGCAAAATTCTTCCGCGAAAATCTTTTCATAAAGACCGATAAGCGCACCCGCAAAGAACCGAAACCGGAACCTGTCATCATTGACGAAGAGATTGAAGAAGAACCAACGGAAGATCTGGTGGAAGACGACAACGATGCACCGGAGCTGAATATCGTTCGTCCGTCCTTTGCGCAGAATGCGCTGAAGGCGGAGGTGGAGAGAGCGATCAGGAAAAATCTGAAGAAGGCGAACGGCGACGTGCTGGAAATGAAAGACACGCGTTACGAAGAATGGACCTTCCCTGCACTCGATCTTCTGGATGAAGAGCACAGCACGCTCACGGTGAATGATGAGGAATTGAAGAAGCAGGCACGGCTCATTGAGGAAAAGCTGCGGGAGTTTGATATTGCGGTCACCGTCCGCGACGCCCGTCCCGGCCCGACCGTCACGCAGTTTACGCTCCAGCCCTCCGAGGGCGTGAAGCTCAGCCGCATCGGCAGTCTGAAAGATGATCTTGCCCTTGCACTCGCGGCCCCGAGTCTGCGCATCGAGGCGCCGATCCCCGGCAAGTCGCTGGTCGGCATCGAGATGCCCAACACCATCCGCACCATCGTGCATCTGCGCGAAATCCTCGAAAGCCCTGCCTTCACGGAGTCGGCGTCGTCGCTCGCGTTCCCGCTCGGGCGTGACGTCTCCGGGGAAGCGCTCGTCGCCAGCCTCGAAGACATGCCCCACCTTCTGATTGCCGGCGCCACGGGCTCAGGCAAGTCGGTATGCATGAACGTGTTCCTCGCGGCCCTGCTGTACCAGAACGGCCCCGATGAGCTGAAATTCATCCTCGTCGATCCCAAGCGCGTCGAGCTGATGCCCTATAACGGCATCCCGCACCTGCTCACCCCAGTCATTACGGAAGCGGAAAAAGCCCTCCAGGCACTACGCTGGGCGGTGGCGGAAATGGGCCGCCGTCTCCATCGCTTCTCCGAGGCGGGCGTACGGAACATCAGGGAATTCAATGAGAAACAGACCGACGAAGAAGACATGCTTCCGAGGATCGTCGTCGTGATCGACGAACTCGCCGACCTCATGATGCGCCAATACCGCAGAGATACGGAAACCATGATTGTGCGCATCGCACAGATGGCCCGCGCGGTCGGCATGCACCTCGTCATCGCGACACAACGTCCGAGCGTGGATGTCATCACCGGCCTCATCAAAGCGAACATTCCGACGCGCATCGCGTTCCGTGTTGTGAGTTCTGTCGACAGCCGCACCATCATTGACGGTATCGGCGCCGAGGATCTGCTCGGCCGCGGCGACATGCTCTACATGACGTCGAACACACCGAAGCCCGTCCGCATTCAGGGCATCTACATTTCGACGAAGGAAACCGAGCGCGTCATCAACGCTGTGAAGATCGCCGGCGGCGGGAAGATCACCGAACAGATCGGACTCGCAGCAGAGCAGGATGAAGAGGGCGACGGCGAAGGCCGCTTCGCCGAGGATTCGGCAGGACCTCCCAAGCCCTACAGCTCGATCGATCTCGATGCCGACGATAACGGCGGGGACGACATGTTCTTCGACGCTCTGCGCGTCGTGCAATCAAGCGGCAAAGCCTCCGCCAGCTTGCTTCAGCGTCAGCTCAAAGTCGGCTACGCGCGCGCCGCAAGGCTTCTGGATATCATGGAAGAAAAAGGATTGATTGGTCCCGCAGATGGTGCGAAGGCACGAAAGGTTTTCATCGAAAGATCGGACCCGTCACGCGAGAGAATGGCCGCCTGAATGGTATGAAACTTCTCCTCGCCACATCGAACAAAGGCAAAATTCAGGAGATGCGCGAGGCTCTGAACGGATGTGGACTTGAAATATTGGATCCGCATGATTTGCCGGACGTTATAGCACCGCACGAAACGGGCGATACATTTCTGGAAAACGCAGTTCAAAAAGCCCGATATTACTTTGAGAGAACGAAACTGCCGGTAGTGGCTGATGATTCAGGAATCATTGTCGAAGCGCTCAAAGATGAACTCGGGATTCATACGCGGCGATGGGGGGCAGGCAAAGATGTGAGTGATGCCGAGTGGATTGATTTCTTTCTTGATCGTATGAAAAGGGAGTCGAACAAGCGTGCACGATTCGTCTGCGTGCTCGCGTACATTAATGAAAAAGGTGAACTACACACGTTCGAAGGAAGCTGCGATGGCGTGCTTACCGGGAAACCTGAGGCTGAATATCTTCCGGGATTACCGCTCTCCGCCTGTTTCCGGCCCGATGGATCCGACAAAGTTTTTTCAGCCTTAAGCGTTGAAGAAAAGAATCAATTCAGTCATCGCGGTCGGGCACTTCACAAATTCAAAGAATTTTTCCAAAGCCCTCAAGGAAAGCAAAATATATGAATACAAAATTTATTCAATCGGAGTGAAATCCAGATTCAGAATCTTCTGCCAAACCTCTCCAATCAGATTCCGCAATGAATCCTTCTCAGGATCACTGACTACGAATGCGCGCTGGAGCGGTTCTTCACCCCTTTCACCGATGTAATCGAGGACGAAGCTCTGAGGTTTCAGTAATGGATCCGCATGTTCGAGAAGAAGTGCATAGAACGTGAGCTGACGGAAGTGACTGCCATCCTTTCCGCGTGAAACAGCCCCCTCTTCCATGCCTCCGCGAATTTCCGACTCTGACTTCGGCTTTCCCGCTTTGTAATCGATGACGGTCGCGAGTGCGGAAGTTGCAGAAGGAAGATCGATGCGGTCGATTTTTCCTTTGAGTGGAATTCCGGATGGAATGTTGCTATCTGAAAGACGCGCGCGATACTCGCGTTCGACCGCATAGAGGAATGCAGGAGAAGTCCGGAGGCGCCCAGAGAAGTAATTGGGCAGTGCAATCTTTCCAAGAGCCAGAAGATCCTCACGCTGTTTTTTGGTGAGAATCGTTCTTTCCTGCAGATACCAATCAAATGCTTCGATGAATTGACCAGTCCCGAATTCTTTCCCCTCAGTTTTCGCCACTCCCCATTGCCTGAGCGCCCAGTGCACCGCGCTGCCGTAGCCGAGGCTGCGGACGGAGGATTCGTCAAAGTGTTCCGGCTGCATAAGAATGTCGACGAGCAAAAATTCCTGCGGATCAGAAAGGAATCTGCCGAGCGCAGTGGCAGAGAGGGCAAATGTCTGTAATCTTTCTTCAATGTACCCCTTCAGCGCATCGTCGACGGGCCCCGTGCGCGTATGGAGGAGGAGGGAAGCATG
>JACRIG010000011.1 GCA_016215715.1 Candidatus Peregrinibacteria bacterium
GAGAGCCGCACAGGGGGCCGAATCCGTGTGATTATGCTTTTGCCTCAGGCCGAAGCCGCCTATACTCCTGTTATCACGGAGAGGTGGCTGAGTGGCCGAAAGCACCACACTGCTAATGTGGTGAACGGGTAAAACCGTTCCGAGGGTTCGAATCCCTCCCTCTCCGCCACACCAAATTTAACTCTTCATCGTGGTCATCCGGGAAGCATTCTCCGTTTGCGGCTTCACGCTCGCCGTCCCCTCCACCCGCCTCGACATCTTTTCGCCATCGAGCCCGAACATCGTGACGACGCGAAGGGACCCGTCGTTTGCTTCGTACATTTTTTCCAGAATGTCGAGAACATTCTTCGTCACGAGAATGCAGCCGTAACTGTAATACTTTGAATCGCTCGCGAGCATGTTGTCGATGTTGGCATTCGTATGAATGCCATAGGGAGTTGAGGAGACGCCGTTCTTAAAGAGACGGAGGAAAGTTCCGTCCTTGCCGAACATGATGCGGTCAGACTGCGTGTCCACTTTCTTCACGACCCAGCTGGCCTCGGGAGTGGTCGCCAGATACGTCCGTCCGAGGTAGTGAATGTTTCTGTTTTGTCCGAGGATAACAGGGACAGCGGTAAACGATCCGTCGGTGTTGATCAGGTAGCCGAGCGCGTCTTTGGTATCGACAAGGAAAACGGCACCTGTCTGAGGAACCCACTGCGAGAGGGGGACGGCCTGCGTCTGGGGAGCCGTTGCGGTCGCGAGGACGATACCAAAGAGGGCGCCGAGGAGGTGCAACATAGTTTGTATAATTTATACTTTTTATTAAAAATGTCAATGCTCTGGAAGCAAGAATTATCAAGAGAAAACGACTTTCTATGAATTTTCAGACTCCTAATGTATAAGATATGAGTAATTTTTGTATGCAGCTGTTTTCCCTTCCCATTCGCAAGGCGAAAAAATTGCCCCATGCCGCAAATTCCCTACAATTCTCCACCGGAACAGGTATCTCCTTTTTCTCACGTTCCGGTCCTTCACACGACGGTTCTGACAGTGCTTGCACCGAAACCCGGCGAGCGCGTTCTCGACGTGACGCTCGGCCTCGGCGGACATGCTCAGTTGTTCCTCGATGCTATCGGACCGGCCGGAACATTGACCGGACTGGACACGGATGAGCGCAATCTCGCGGTCGCGCGGAGACAACTGGAGGGAAGGGGAGCGGCGGAATTCTTGCATGCTTCCTTCCTTGACCTCCCCGCACTCAATCTTCCCGCGGTCGACATTCTCTTTGCCGATCTGGGCTTAAGCTCTCCGCATCTCGATGACCCTGCCCGCGGATTTTCTTTCCGCTTCGACGGCCCGCTCGATATGCGTCTGGATGCATCGAAGGGAATGACTGCGGAGGAATTGATTCTGCGAAGTTCCGCGGAAGAACTCGGGCACATCTTCGCCGATTACGGGCAGTTCGCGGGATCGATGCGCCTCGGGCGGGTGCTCGCGGGCTCGCACATTGCGACGACCTTCGACCTGAAATCCGCAGTGGAGAAAGCATTCGGTTTTAAGGGGAAAGCGCTTCTCCCGCAGATCTTCCAGGCTCTCCGC
>JACRIG010000114.1 GCA_016215715.1 Candidatus Peregrinibacteria bacterium
CCCATATACTTTTGTTCTACGGCCTCTTCCTCTTTCCATTTCCATCCGCGCGCCAGCACTTCCTTCTTCGTGAGAGGGAAATATTCCTGAGCGACGGTTTCGTTGTAGCCGAAGAAGGATTTTTCAGCCGGGAAAAATTCGCCGAACTCCTTTGTTTTTCGCATGTGAGCAATAATCTTCGGTACCAGCTTTTCATATTCTTCTTTTGAGTACTGTTTATTGAGAATGCAGTATTGCTGGTGCTTTATACCTGAGCACCCGAAGCAGTGATGGGACGAGAAGCAGTCGTAGCAGTAGAGAAGGTCATTCGTTCCCGACCAGCACTGGATGGTACACATATTGTTTTTGGAACCAATGCCGGTGTTGATGGCTTCGTAGATCCACTCTGCGTCGCGCCCGACGGTGCTGACATCGCGATTGTTCTTCGACCCCCGCCACACGTGCTCGCCGTTTTTGCAGTCTTCCGCTTCGTGTGCATGGAAGCAATCGATACAGTTTTTGCTATTCTGGACGTAATCACCCGTGCAATTTTCCGCGTTCACAAATTGCGTCGCTCTGTGTGGGTGCTTCAGCAGGAAATCATCGAAAGCACCTTTCATCTGCTCCACTGAGTCGTGTGATCCGCGTCGGAATTCAGCAGCTTTTTCTTCGTACTCTTCCTTTGAGTATTGGACATTGAAAATAACATACTCTTTCTGCCGCAGATTCATGCTGAACAAACAATTCTTACAGCCGATGCAATCGTAGAGGAAAGCGCTGTCATGACAGTTCGTGCAGTTACGCGACCAGAGGAGCGAGTGACAGTTGTAACAGTTATCAACTTCATAACAGAAGCGCGATTCGTGCGAGTACGAGACGTCGCAACAATCGTTACATTTCTGCAGCCAGTAGCCGTAGAGGCAATCTTCGTTGTTGCTGCTTTCAAAAACCAGATAACAATCTTTGCAGTTTGCGATCAGGTTGCAGTAATCGCAGTTCTCATTCGCTTCTCCAATGACGTTCATGTGCGGGACGTCTTTGAGGAGACCGCTCAGTTGTTCAAAGAAGGGCTTACTGAAATCCACATCTCTTCCGTAACTAAATGTATCCCACCGGTCCGTCCACCATTCCTGCTGCCGGAAAATGGTGTTTGGTTTGTCCTGTGAGAAGACGGAGATGATTTGTTTTCCTGTCAGGTCGCATTTACGGTGATAGAGTGTGCGCTCATTGCGCCACGCGAGTCTTCGCTGCTTGCGGCATATCGGACACAGCGTCGGCGGCGGAACAGATTCTTTTTTGCCGTTGAAAATAGGAGATATGTCATCAAGAAATTTCAGATCATCTTTTGTGATTTCGAATTTTACCTGACATTGCTTACAATTATTCTGCATTGCAATGGGGGAAATACGTTCTTTCACCAGCCAATAGTGTTGAAAAACAGCTATAAGCAGGGTATAGTGAAAGCATGTTCACAAAGTACGTCGAATACATCATGAGGACACGGGCGCGCTTCGAACGATTGCCCGGCAAGAGATATTTCGGCTCGATTCGAGGTTTCCAGGGAGTGTGGGCAGAAGCATCGACACAAAAACAATGCGCGGCTGAATTACGTGAGGTGCTGGAAGAGTGGCTGCTTGTAAAAATCCGGAAGCAGCAGTTCGTTCCGACGACACGAAAGTTCGACCTCAACGCGCTGCTCACCGCATGAAGAAATTGGTGCCCGTTTCGCGGAGGGTGCTGATCCAGCGACTGCATCGTCTGGGTTTTGAGGGTCCTTTTTCCGGCGGCCGGCATCAATTCATGTCCCGCGGAGAGATCGATGTGCATGTTCCCAATCCTCATTAGGGAGACATCCCGAAAGAACTCCTGAGCCGTATCCTTCGGCAGGCCGGAGTATCGCGCGAGGAGTGGGCTCATGTCAGTAGACGGTAGAAAGATAACATTCTTCACAATAGACGATCTCGGGCCTCTCCGGCGCGTAAGTCGTCTCAATCGCCTTCCTACATTTCGCACAATTGCGTTTCCATAGATGTCGCGGGTTGCGCATCGCCATCCGTTCCTTATGTCGCTGATCGGGGCAGATGCGGGGAATGGGGGTGTGCAGATTTTTGTAGAAGGCCAATTCCTGCGGAATCAGTTTGTACGGCCGTCCGGTTGTCTGACACAGAAGGACTTTTTTGCAGATCGAGTCATCGGCATCATTCGGATCGCGCGGGACCTCGACAACAGGGCCCAGATACTTGTCGCTGGTGTCCTGTTCGTGCTTCCATTTCCATCCATGCTTGATCGTTTCCTTTTCAGACAAGAGAAAATATTCATGTGCCACCGTTTCGTTGTAACCGAAGGGGCTGAGACGTGTTGGCAAGAACTCACCCCATTCTTTTGATTCCTGCATTGATGCGATGATCTTCGGGACGAGCGATTCATATTCCTCTTTGGTGTACTGCTTATTCAGGATGCAGTACTCGCTATTGCGGATACCGATGCAGCCGAAGAGATTCTTTGATGCAAAGCAGGCGTCGCAGTAAAACGAGTCCGAGACGCGGTTGCAGAAGCGGGAGAATAGCAGACGCTGGTTCTGATACGCGCCCAGATATTCGTAGCAGAGTTCATTCTCTTCGGTGAAATTATTGTCGTAACAGTCCCGCAGGTCGACGACCTGTGCGCAGTAGCGGCAATCTTCGCAGCGGTCCGCATAGTAGGCATCGTGGACATTTTTCGATTCATAAACGTAGTTGCCGCTGACGTTTTCCGTCTGCCCGCTCTGCATGAAGCGATGGGGGATTTGAAGAGACAATCGACGTAGTGCATCTGAGAGATGCTCATGCGTCAGGGGATTGGTCAGGTCCAGTTCCTTCTTTCGCTTCTCATATTCTTCTTTGTCGTACTGCTCGTTTAAGATGCAAAAATTCTTCTTGCGCAGCCCCGCGCAGCCGATGCAGTCGTGACAACCCTGCAGGTCGTAACAGTAGAGAAGATTTTGCGAACTGTGACAGTCGCGGCACCAGAAGCATTCATATAATTCGCGGCAGTCGATGCATTCGTAACATCGCTCGCACTTGCGGACAACGAGTGTATCGACGGTATTTCTGGAATAGTACGGCGAACCGTAATAACAATCTTCGGAATAGACCGAACCAAAGATCAGGTAGCTGTTTTTAACATTGCCCACATAGTTGCAGTAGTCGCTGTTTTCTGAATTCCAGACGGAGAGCGCGAGTTGCGGAACGACTGCCTGAAGCTCTGCGAGTTGTTCAAAGAATGAGCGGCTCAGATCCACATTTTTTCCGTATGTCCGTGCGTCCCACTTATCACTCCACCATTCCTCGAAGGCGTACACAGGATTTTTTGCATCAGCGGCAAAATTCGAGATGATCTGTTTGCCGGTGAGATCGCACTTGCGATGATACAGCGTTCTTTCATTGCGGAAAGAAAGTCTGCGTTGCTGTCTGCAATCGGGGCAGAGCAGAGGAGCAGGTATCAGCTGCTTCTTCCCGCCGATGATGGGAGATACTTTGTCGTAAAATTCCAGATCACTTTGTGTGATCTCGAAGGCATGGCCGCAGTTGTTACACTTCAATTGCATAAAAAATTAGTACACTTCTTTTAAGTAGCAGTCTTCACAAAAGATGATTTCCGGTCTTTGAGGATTGTACGTCGTTTCGATGGATTTCTGACACTGAGCACACGTGCGGGCCCAGAGGTGACGGGGGTTACGCCGACTGAGGCGTTGTCTGTGACGTTCGTCGGGAGAGATATGTGGGACCGGAATGCCGGTGGTACGGTAGAACTTCAGTTCCTGCGGCGTAATTTTGTACGGCTTGCCGGTGACGGAGCAGCGCAGGATCTGATCGGTGATATTGTCAGGCGTTTCGGAAATGCATCCGGGTAAGGGAACATCGGGTCCCAGATAATGATCTTCAGAGTTTGTTCCGTCGTTCCATTTCCATCCACGCTTCAGAACTTCCTCTCTCGACAACGGATAATAATCGAATGCGACGCTTTCGTTATACGCGAAGCGGCTTGAGGACACCGGCATGTACTCACCCCATGAACCACTCGCCTGCGGGCTCGGATTCATGGCAGCGCCATTATCTTTTTGCATGTGTTCAATGATCTTTCCAGCCAGAGCTTCATATTCTTCCTTCGTATACTGCACATTGAAGATGCAGTACTGCTTTCTCCTCAGTCCCACGCATCCGAAACAATCATTGCAATGATGACACTCAGTGCAGTACAGAAGATTTGCTCCGTACCATGCGAGGAAGGTGAATAACCCTCTCTGTACGCCGACGGTGGACCCAACATCGTAACACCATTCCACGCCGTCGGGAGCGGTGAATGTCGCATCATGACTGTGAATTCCTTTTGGCGTGAATGAAACAAAATTTGAATCTTCGCAGTCCGAAATGTCGAAGCACCAGCTGCAATTTTTGCTGTTAAAAATCATGTCGCCGGTGCAATTCTCACTCGCAAAAATTTGTCCTGCCCGATGGGGAAGTTTCGCTTTCACTTCATTCAGACGACTCTGAAGCAATGCAATGTTTTCGCGCGAAAGTTCCCCGAGTTCTGCTTTGCGCCGTTCATACTCTTCCTTCCCGAGTCGTTCATTGCCGATGCAGCATTCCGCATTTTTGAGGCCGAAGCATGCGATGCAGTTCTTGCAGCTCTGGCAATCCTCAATCATCAGACAGTCCGAGCAATTGCGGCAGTACGTGAAGTACGCACAATGGTAGCATTGCTGCGACGCCACTCCTTCATAGCACCATTCGCACGAGACGAGGGAAGCGCCGTCGACAACGTCTTTGCAGGAGATAATGAAGCGGCCATACATGCAGTTTTCGCTGTTGGTGAGTCCGCCGATCAGATAACAATCCTTCGCATTGAGTGAATGATTAGTGTAGTGACTGTTCTGTGCGTTTGTCGTGTACAGCGACTGATGCGGCACGGCAATGCTGAGCGCATCGAATTGCTCCTGAAAACTTTTTGAGAAATCGAACGGTCGGCCGTATGTCATCGGGTCCCACCGGTCCGACCACCACTCATCCTGCTCGTACACAAGATACGGTTTATCCGGAGAATACATGGAGATGATCTGCTTGCCCGTGAGATCTGATTTCCGGTGATGCAATGTACGATCATTTCTCCACGCCATGCGTCTCTGCAATCTGCAATCAGGACAAAGTGATGGCGGAGAAATAAGATATTTTTTTCCATTGAGAACTGGAGAAACTTGGTCGTAAAATTCGAGATCAGTCTGTGTGATCTGAAAGGTTTGGCCACATTGTTTACAGGAAGGTGTCATATGGGGAGAGAAGGTGTCATACTGAGAGGCGACGAAGCATAAAAAATTAGTACACCTTTTTCTTGTAACACTCTTCATCCCCCTTCGCTCTGAGGAGCTTCGTCGGGACTTCGCTTCCGTGGATGAAAAGAAGGGTAGTCATGAAATTAATACACAGCAGAAAGATAACAACGCTCGCAAAACACGATCTCAGGTCGTTCAGGAGCATAGGTGGTTTTGATGCTCTTAGAGCACTGCGCGCAGGTACGATCCCATAGTTTGCGGGGATTTCTTTGCACCAGTCGATCTTTGTGACGCTGGTCGGGACAACGTCGCGGAATCGGCAGGCCCATTGTCTTATAGAATTTCAGTTCCTGCGGAATAATTTTATAAAGCTTCCCACTCACGTCGCATTTGAGAATATTCGCCGACAGAGAATCGGGAACGTCATGAATGTCATCGGGAATATCTGTAACAGGCCCGAGATATTTTTCCGTCGCTGCTTCCTCCTCTTTCCACTTCCAGCCGCGCGCGAGGACTTCTTCTCTGCTTAGCGGCATGTATTCCTGCGCGACTGTTTCATTGTATGCGAAGGGTGAAAGCGTGACGGGGAAGAATTCCCCCCAGCTTCCGTCTCGCGTCATTCCTTCGATAATCTTCGGGACCAGTTCTTCGTACTCCTCCTTCGTGTACTGCTTATTCAGAATGCAGTACTGCTTATGGTTGAGGCCGATACAGCCGAAAAGGTGCGATGAGTTATTCGTTAAATCACAGTAGTAGACCTGTGAGGAGTAGTGCGTCGCCTGATTGAAGGCTGAAAATTTCAGCTGTAGCGTGCTGCAGAGCTCGTACACACACTCCGGCTTGTAGAGGGAATAGTTGAGATCCTGACAGTCCGTCGCGTCCAGAACGTCGTACAGGTATTTGCAGTCACGGCAGCCTGTTGCGTTGAAACAATGAGAACAATTTTTGGAGTCCTTCATATTGTCCCCGACGCAATCTTCACAATTTAGATTGTACATATCCCGATAGATACCGTTTTTGATCCGCATGTCCTTCCAGAGATCAAAAACATTTTTCAGGGAGTTATACGAAGAAAGATTCAGCTCTTTCAGTTTCGCTTCGTACTCTTCTTTCGTGTGTGGCTCATTGAGAATGTAGTACTGTTTATTTCGTAAATTGGTGGAAAGCAGACAATCCCGGCAACCGATGCAGTCAAAGCAGAGTGACGACGACGAGCAGTTGTCCATGTGCATCGAGAAACGAACGTCGTAACAGTTGTGACAGTGGATGGACTCGTAACACAGCGTCGAGTGATACACGAACGTGCAGTCGACACAGTTTTTACTGTATTTGGTGAAGAGATCAAAATAGCAATCTTCGTTCGCTTCACCCGCGATATCGAGGTAACAATTTTTGTCATCGCCGCAGTAATTGCAGTAATCACTGTTTTCGCAGTTCACGCCGTCCATCGCAAGCCGCGGAACATCCAGACGAAGTTCAGCCCATTGTTCAAGGAACGGACGATCGGGATTCACATCTCTTCCAAAAGAAAGTGGGTCCCACTTATCGCTGTGCCATTCATTCTGGTGAAAAATTTTGAAAGGGGAATCTTCCGGATAGATCGCGATCACCGGCTTGCCGGAAAGATCGCTCTTGCGGTGGTAGAACACGCGGTCATTCCGTCGTGCCATGCGTCGCTGCACGCGGCAATCGGGGCAAAGTGTGGGGGGAGGAATCGTATACGTTTTCCCGGCCAGTACCGGAGACGCTTTTTCGTAGAATGCGAGATCGGCTTTGGTGATCTCAAATGTCCGGCCGCAGCTTTTACAGGATGATGTCATAGTGAGAGAGAAGGTGTCATGCTGAGCGGCGACGAAGCATGTATAAAAAATTAGTACACTTCTTTTAAGTAACAGTCTTCACAAAAGACAATCTCTGGCCTGTCGGGAGCGTAGCTCGTCTGAATCGCTTTTTTACATTTTTTACACTCACGATCCCAGAGATGACGGGGATTGCGGAGTGCAAAACGATCACGGTGTCGCTGATCGGGACAGCGGCGGGGCAGAGGTATACTCAGTCTTTTATGGAATGCGAGTTCCTGTGGGATGATTTTGTATGGTTTTCCCGTTTCGCTGCACCGATAAATCTTCGCACAGACGTCATCGTTTGTTTCCGCAATATCATCGGGCAGGATCAAATTTGGTCCGCGGTAGCTTTCTTCGGTGTTCTGATCGTCATACCACTGCCATCCGTTCCCGAGAACTTCTTTCTTCGTGAGCGGGTAATACTCCTGTGCAAGAGTTTCGTTGTAGGCATAGATACTTTTTTCGACAGGGAAAAACTCACCCCATTCCCCGGTCTGTTTCATGTGTTCGATAATCTTCGGTACGAGATTTTCATATTCTTCTTTTGTGTACTGCTTATTCAGGATGCAATATTGGGCCTTTTTGAGGCCTGAGCAGGCGAAACAATCTTTTGACGAGAAGCACTGGTCGCAATAGACGAGATTGGAGCAGCCGGACCAGCACAGATTGCAGAAGCGGAGGTTGAAGAGGTCATAGCCGCATGCCTGACATTCATACATGCGCTCGGTGTTCCGTCCCCAGTGACTATGGTCCATGCTGCTTTTGGCTTCGTCGAGAAACATGCAGTAACGAATATCCTCGCAGTCGTCACAATCGAAAGCCATGTAGGCATTCTTGCAATTCCGCAAGTAATCGCCGGTGCTGTTTTCGGTGTTCGACCCGTGGAATTCTTTTGCGATGAAGTCGCTCAGCGCTTCATCTACTTTCTCCCGCACACGCTCCATCATTGAGAACTTTCCGATGCCGACTGACGCGATGAACTCTTCATACTGATCACGATTTTTTTGTTCGTTGAACAGCATGTACTGTTTGTTCACCTGATTGCTGCATCCGAAGCAGTTGCTGCATCCTGTGCAACTCCGCAGAAAGAAAGAATTTTTGCAGTTTTGACAGTCGCGGGACCAGCGAAGGTTGTAGCAATCGCGGCAGCTGACGCATTCGTAACAGAGTTCACACTGTTCGATCGTCAGGTTGTCGATGCAATCTTTCGACTTGTTTACCCACTATCCATAGTAACAGTCTTCACATTCATTCGTTGAAAATACGAGGTAGCAGTTTTTATTGCGGCTCGCACAGTTGCAGTAATTGCTGTTGATCATGGGCTTTTGATGTTGCAGTGCCTGACGGGGCACACGGTTACGTACCTCAAAGAACTGCTGAAAAAACGGGCGTGAGAAATCAAAATCCTGCCCGTACGAAAGAGGATCCCATGCATCTCCCCACCACGCGTCCAGATCGTAAACGGGGAACCGCTTATCGACGGAAAACGATGAGATAATCTGCTTTCCCGTGAGGTCACATTTTCGGTGGTACAAATGACGCTCATTGCGGTAACTCAGACGCCGCTGCATCCGGCAGAGATAACAATGGGTCGGCGCAGGCACGTCCATGTCTTTGTAGAAGGCGAGATCTTCCTTCGTGATATCAAACGATGCCGAGCAGTGGACGCAGACTTTCTTCATAAGAAATAGGGAAAATGCTGAGCGTATGATTTCGCCCCAGCGTTGATACTATCCCACGTATAGTCAAAATCGTCCAACATGATATGCATATGCATCAATTTTTACTTTATTATAAGCCAAAAAGTGATATTTATTTACTGTAGAAGAAATTCTACAACAGTGCTACAATGTTTACATGCTTGCTGATCTGATAAAGATCGGGCTGACGAACGAAGAGGCGAAAATCTACCTCGCGTGCCTCGAGATCAACGGCGGACCGGTTTCTGTGATTGCGAAGAAGGCAGGGGTGCAGCGGGTCAGCTGCTACCATACGCTGGGAAATCTTTTAGAGAAGCGTCTGCTCAGTCAGTACAACCGCAACGGAGTGAAGTGCTTCGCGCCCGAGCCACCGGAGCAGCTTCTGAAACTGGCCGAGGAACAGGTGAACATCACGAAGAGTTTGCTGCCTGAATTGCTCTCGATGGCGAGTGCACTCGCCTTTAAACCGAAGATCCGCTTTTACGAAGGACGTGATGGCGTCGAGAAAGTGTTCTCGGAATCTCTGACCGCGAAGGGGGAAATCCTCGGCTACACGAACATTAAAAATGTCACACACTTCTTCCCGAAGTTCTTTGAGGAGTACACGCACACGAAGCTGCGCAGGAAGATCAAGACCCGGTATCTGTCGCCCACGACCGTCGAGAGCGTGCACATTCTCGATCCGTTTCTGCCGAACGTGTACGATCCGAACCTGATCGAAATTTTGCTCGTGAACAAAGACCAATTCCTCTTCGAGAACGAGGTGCTGATTTTTAATAACTCCGTCGGCATCGTGTCTCTCAATCAGGATGAGCTGCTCGGATTGATCGTCGAATCACCCACCTTCGCCCGAACGATGAAAGCGGTGTTCGATCTGGCATGGCTGGGGGCGACGGCGTTCGTTGCTAAATAAAGGAGAAAACAGCCCCTCTCCCTAACCCTCTCCCGTGGGGAGAGGGGAAAGAAGGAAGAGTTTTTTTTTATGCTTTCTCAATATGCTTCAGCAGATCCTCCGCCGTCTGATCCTCCTGTGATTTTGCCGAAGTCTCGGCCTGCGTGCGGACTGCCGACTTGCGGGCACGCTCCTCACCCACCTGCTTCACGAATTCCTGCTGTCCCATCTTGTCGATTGCTTTCGCATACTGCGCGTCGATGGCGGCCAGCTGTGTCCGTTCGGTTGTGAGAATTTCACGCAGATTCGCCAGCTGCTCCGGCGTCATAATCGGGAGGATGTTGATCCAGTACTGCCGCTCGGTGTCGTTCATGCTCTCCGAGTGGATGATCAGTCCGATGACGTCGGCGAATTGCTTCTGAATATCATCAGGGATGATGAGTTGCGAAGATGCTGCGGATGAATCGTCTGGCATGAGGAAAGAGTAGAGGAGGGGAAGAGTGTTATCAAATGGCGCAAACAAGGTTACGGGTTACGAGTTACGTGTTACGAGTTTGAAATCCCGTAACTCGTAACTTTTAACTCGTAATCAGCTGATGGCTAAGCAACTTTCGTTATCTCATACTGAATCGTTCCTGAGGGCGTGGGGACCTCGACGATCTCACCCCTGCGGCGCATCAGGACGGCTTTGCCGATGGGGGACTCGTTGCTGATTTTGAATTCGAAGGGATCCGCCTCGGTTGCGCCGACGATGGTGTACGTTTCCTCCTCTTCGTCGCTCGTGAGGTTTTTGATCGACACGTGCGAGCCGATGTTCACATCCTTGCCCTTTGTGAGGGTCGTCTTTTCGGTGATGATCTTCGCGCTCTTGATCTTCTGTTCCAGTTCGAGGATCCGCCCCTCGATGAAGGCCTGCTCATTCTTCGCCTCCTCGTACTCGGAGTTCTCGGAGAGGTCGCCGTAGGAAATTGCTTCTTTGAGGCGCTGTGCGACTTCTTTTCTGCGGACGGTCTTGAGGAGTTCGAGTTCCTCTTTCAGTTTTTTGAGCCCCTCCTTGGTGACGAGCGTCTCTTCCCCGTCATCATCGCTGACCGCAGGCTGGCTGCCGCCGGAGGAGGGCTCGGGACCGGTGAGATCGGTGAGAAAGTCGTCGGACATGGAAAACGGGGGAAAGCCGGGTTATTGTAGGGAATAATGAGGCAGGCGCAAGCGGAAAATCAGTTTTGATGCTCCAATAAATCCGGCCACGCCATGCTCGGGAGTCTATCGAGGGGAACCGTCGACAGCGCCTCTACGACGCGCTTAGTCAGCTGGACGTTGGTGAGGAGCGGAATCCCCCGGTCGGTCGCGAGTCTGCGGATGAAGTAACCGTCGGTTTGTTCCTGCGTGCCCTCGTGGGTGGGGATGTTGATGACGAGGTCGATGCGGCGGTTCTCCAGATACTCGCGGATGTTCGGGCTGCGGGGTTCCGAAACTTTGTAGAGCTGGGCGCTCGGTATGCCGCGTGACTCCAGAAAGGCGTGCGTGTTCTGCGTGGCAAAGATAGCGAAGCCGAGTGTGTGCAGTGTCTGAATGGTCGCCAGCAGCGCGACTTTGTCTTCCAGCCGGACGATGGTGAGGAGAATATTTTTCTGCGGCATCTTAAATCCGACGGCGAGCAGCGCGACGAGCAGCGCTTCTTCGGCGTTGTGTCCGAAGCAGGCGACTTCACCGGTGCTCGTCATTTCGACACCGAGACGGGGGTCCGCGCCCTGTAGTCTGGAGAAACTGAACTGGGCCGCCTTCACGCCGACGTGGTCGAGGTCGATGGTCTGGTAGCGGCGTCCGGTCGGGGCCTTCCGGAGAAGCGCCTGCGTCGCCAGCTGCGCGAAGTTGACGCCCGTCACTTTGCTCGCGAACGGGAAGCTGCGGCTGGCGCGGAGGTTACACTCAATGACCTTCAGCCGGTTGTCCTTCGCGAGGAACTGGATGTTGAAGGGGCCGGAGATGGAGAGGCCTTCCGCAATTTTCTTCGCGATCACTTTCAGCTGGTGCATGGTTTCCATGTTCAGGCGCTGCGGCGGGAGAATGATGGTGGAATCGCCCGAGTGGACTCCCGCGTTTTCCACATGCTCCGCGATGGCATAGAGAAGCATCGCGCCGTCCTGCGCAACGGCGTCCAGTTCGATCTCCTTGGCGCCCACTTCGAATTTGGAGATGACGACCGGTGCGTCCTTGCCGATGGAGGCCGCCTGATCGAGGAACGCTTCGAGATCGTCCTTTGAATGAACCACTGCCATGGCTGCGCCCGACAGGACGTAACTCGGACGGACGATGACGGGGTAGCCGACCGATTCGCAGAATTGTTCCGCTGTCGCGATGTCGGCGAATTCCTTCCACTCCGGCTGGTCGACTTTTAACTGGTCGAGCAGTGCGGAGAATTTGTGCCGGTCTTCCGCGCGGTCGATGTCTTTGGGGTCCGTGCCGAGAATCGGGATCCCGAGACGCGCGAGTTTGGGGGCGAGCGAGTTGGGAATCTGTCCGCCCATCGACACGACGACCCCCATGGGATGAAGGAGATCAGTGATGTCGCGGACGCGTTCCTCCGTCAGCTGCTCGAAGAAGAGCAGATCGCATTCGTCGTAGTCCGTGCTCACCGTCTCGGGGTTACTGTTGATCATTGCCACTTCATAGCCGAGATTTTTAAGTTCATGCGCCGCCTGCACACAGCACCAGTCGAACTCGACCGAAGAGCCGATGGAGTAGGGGCCGCCGCCGAGGACAATGACGCGGCCATTGGGACTTCGGACTTCGGACTTCGGACTTCGGGATTTTTCGTCTTGTCCTCTGTCCTCTGCCTGTCCTGAGCGAAGTCGAAGGGTCCTCTGTCCGATGTCTTCGAACGTCACGTCGTGCTCATTCCCGTGGTACGTCATGTACAAATAATTCGTTCGGGCGGGGAATTCGCCCGCCAGCGTGTCGATCTGTTTCACAACCGGAAGGATGCCCGCGGCGAGGCGCTGCTGCCGTATTGATTCCGTTTCCTGACCAAGAATGCGTCCGATTGCTGCGTCCGAAAATCCTGCGCATTTGAGACGCCGCAGGAGTCCTACGTCCAGCGGCTCGGACATTTTCCGGGAGAGTTCCTGCGCCAGCTGGGCGCAGTGGCGGATGCGGTCGAGGAACCACGGATCGATACCCGTTGCGATGTTCATCTCCTCCGTACTCCACTCGCCTTCGAGCGCTTTCGCGACGGCGAAAATGCGCCGCGGCGTGGGACGTTTTACTTCGCGGTTGAGATTTTCAAAGGCAAACGGAACGGGATACAGTCCGTCCGCGCCGATGTTGAGCATTCGCATCGCTTTCTGGAGAGCTTCCTCGAAGCTGCGTCCCAGCGCCATCACTTCGCCGACAGATTTCATTTCGCTCGTGACCTGATCGGATACGTGACGGAATTTTTGCAAATCCCAGCGGGGGATTTTCACTGCGACGTAATCGAGGGACGGCTCGAAGTCGCTGCAGGTCACCTGCGTGATGGCGTTTTTCAATTCGGGGAGAGTGAAACCGAGGGAGAGCTTCGCCGCGACGAACGCCAGCGGGTACCCCGTCGCCTTCGAGGCGAGCGCGGAACTCCGGCTGAGGCGCGCGTTGACTTCAATGACGCGGTAATCGCGCGACTGTGGGTCGAGCGCGTACTGGATGTTGCACTCCCCGACGATGCCGAAGTGACGGATCACTTTCAGTGCGATCGACCGCAGCATCTGGTACTCGGTGTTGTCGAGCGTCTGGCTGGGAGCAACGACGATGGACTCGCCGGTGTGGATACCGAGCGGGTCGACGTTCTCCATGTTGCAGACGGTGATGCAGTTGTCCGCACCGTCGCGGACGACTTCATACTCGATCTCTTTCCATCCTGTGAGGTCCTCCTCGACGAGAATGAGGGCAGACTCGACGAATGCTTTGCCGGTGAGCGCAAGAAGCTCTTCCTTATTGTCCGCCCGCCCGCTTCCTTTTCCTCCGAGAGCAAAGGAGCCGCGGACGATCACGGGAAAGGTCAGTGTTTCGGCCGCCTTCTGCGCTTCTTCCGGAGTCGTGCAGGGAAAGCTCCGGGGAACAGACACGCCGATCGTCTGCAGTTCCTTATTAAAGAGCGCGCGGTCTTCGGTCAGGCGGACACTCTCGATGGGCGTTCCGAGAACGCGGATGTTGTTTTTTTCGAGAACGCCGAGATCGTGCAGCTTCAGTCCGCAGTTGAGCGCCGTCTGCCCGCCGAAGCTGACCGAGATGGCATCGGGTTGTTCCTTCTTAATGATGTCCTCTACGAATGCCGGAGAGACGGGAACGAAGTACACGCGGTCGGCGAGTCCCCAGCTTGTCTGGTTGGTGGCGATGTTCGGGTTGATGAGGACGACGCGCTTCCCTTCTTCCTTATATGCCTTGATCGCCTGACTGCCCGAGTAGTCGAATTCGCCGGCTTCGCCGATCTTGAGTGCGCCCGAGCCGAGAAGAAGAATAGTGTCGACACCGGAAACAATCTTCCCGTCGGCGTGTGAGGCGTTCGGGAGCAGAGAACGATTTGCGGAGTCCGGCATGGCGCGGGCACGCTACACGAGCATGTTCCCCGACGCAATGAATGTGACCGTCGTGCAATTGTGCTCCGGTAGGAAATTCATTCTGATGCTATCCGACGCGTCTTACGTGTCCCGTCATGTTCTTCATAAAGCAGCAAGGAATTTTTCGTCGTGCGATTTGCCGCGTTTCGCAAAAGAGATTATACAATGTCTGATTTCCTCCCCTTTCCCCATGAACATGTTTTCGTGTCCGGACGGTTTATCCGTTCTCCGCCGCAAGGCTTTCTACGCAGCAACGACGCTGACTTTTTTTCTTTCCTCGATCTTCGCACCCACGGCCTTTGCCGCGAACCGCTACTGGGCGGGGAGTGCGAACGGGAATGACACCCGATGGGAGTCTCTCAAAAACTGGTCGGCGACCGCACGCGGTGCAACCGGTGCCACCGTGCCGGGCATTAATGATTACGCCATCTTCCTCGGCAGCGGCGCCTCGGTGACCCTGCGCAGCCGGTGGAGCGGTTCGGGTATTCTGCTCGGGGCCGCGTGGACAGGATCCATTCTCATGGGAACGGGCACCATCAAGGTCGGCCGCCTCGGCATTGCCATCGGCAGCGGTCGCCTCATCGGCGGCTTCGCCGGTTCAGGAGTGGAGATCCGGGCCACCGGCAGCGGCTACACCCAGACGGGAGGTATCGTTTCCCTCGCGGGGCCCTTCTCCCACTCGGGCAGCTTCAAGGTGCAATCCATCGGGACCCAGCGCTCATCCTTCATCCTCACCGGCGCGCTCATCTTCAGCGGCAACGCCAACCAGTTCTTCACGGATGGTCAGGGGCAGACACGCACGCGGGCCGATTACCGCGGCGGCATTACACTCAAGAACTCGGGGGGATCGAACACGACGAACAAGGTGATCGTCAGCGGTGCGACGCTCGGCCTGTCCGGCGCATTGACCATCACAACAGGAACCCTCGATCTCACGACGAACTCGGTCCCGCTCATCGATGATAACGGCAACATCACCATTGCAGATGCCGCTCTTGCCGGCCTCACGACTAATTCTAACGTCACCCACTCGGGGACGCTCACGGTCGGTTACAATGCAGCCTTCGCCCCCACCGCGGGTACCTGGACAGTCATTGATGACGGCGATACGACCTATACGCTCAACGGACCCGTCAGTGGCAAGCGCTTCTTCAGTCTCACGCTCAACAACACCGGCGGAGGAACGAATGATGATGTCATCTTCGCGGGTAGCGGCGTGAACCTCTCGGGTAACCTCACCATCACGCTGGGCAACATGGATCTGGCAACGAATGCCCAGGCCCTCGTCGTTGACGACGGCAGTATTACCATTGCGGATGCGGAGCAGGCGACCTTCACCTCAAACAGCAACGTCACCCACTCGGGTGCGCTCACCGTGAACACCGCCGGCGGCTTCACCATCCGTAACGGAACCTGGACGGTCATCGATGACAGCGACACGACCTACACCATCAACGGCGGCAGCAAGCATTTCTACAACCTGACGCTCAATAACACCGCCGGAACGTCGATGGATGATCTGACCATTTCGGCCACAAACTTCAACGTGTCCGGTTCGCTCACCATCACGAGCGGAAAGCTGAGCGCAATGGGCGTGACGACCACCATCGGCAGCGGTGTTACGATCGCTGATTCGACCGCCGCGATCTTCAGTCCGGACACCGTCTACGTCGGCGGCAACTGGACGAAGCACTTGCTGGGAACATTCACGCCCAATGGCGGCACCGTGCACCTCAACGGAGCCGGTACCCAGACACTGACCGGTTCGACGACCTTCTACAGCCTGAGGGCCGTCACCACTACGGCGCGCACGATCCAGTTCCCCCAGAGTCTCACGCAGACGATCAGCAACTCCCTCACGCTCGCCGGTATTGCCAACAACAAGCTGACGCTCAACAGGACCGGCGGCTCCACGGCATGGAACATCCTCAGCAGCGGATCACGTGACCTTGCCTACCTCACGGTGAGCAACAGCAACAACCTCGGCGTCACCATCTCCTGCGGCAACAACTGTACGGACGGAGGCGGTAACACCGCATGGGACTTCGGGAGCACGACGACAACATCGAGTGGTGGCGGTGGCGGTGGCGGAGGCGGAGGAGGCGGTGGCGGCCGTCGTAACACGACGACCGTAACGACACCTGTCCTGCCTGTGACTCCGGGGACAACGAAGGCCGCGACAGTGAAGCCGAAGCCTGCGGTGAAGAAGGACAACCTCACCCCCAAACAGCGTATGGAAGCCCGCAAGGCCGCGCGCGTCGCAGCCGCTGCCGCCCGCGAGGCGCGCAAGAATGCGCGCAAGGCGAAGTGGGGACTGTAGACTGTCTCATTCCTGGATAGTGAAAAGCCCTCCGGAGACGGGGGGCTTTTTAGACGGGACAGAGGAGACAGAGGGAACAGAAGAGACAGAAGAAAACAAAAAATTCAGCGCACATCTGTGCCGTCTGTTGCTTCTGTCTCCTTTGTGCCCCTATGCCCGATGATGGTGCCGCTGCTTGAGGTGCATCCTCGTATGCCGGAGTCCCATCGCTTCGAGGATCACCGTTCCTCCGACAATCAGAATGCCTCCGACGACGTGATAGAGGAAAATGGGTTCACTGAGGAGCCAGTGGGCGAAAGCGACACTGACGACGACACCCGTGGAGGCCACGAGCGAGACAGTGGAAACGGGCAGGCGTTCGAGTGCCTGATAGTACGAGAAGACGTTGAGGAATTTCGAGATGAAGCCGAACCCGATGAGGGCTGTCAGGAGCGAAAGCGGGAACGCCCGGACTTCCGAAAGAAATGTCTGCGGCTCAAACGGTGAGAGGAGGAAGAAGAAAGCGATGGCGATAACCGATCTGCTGATCATCGCGATTTCGGGGTTCGAATTGTGCAGAAAACGCCGGAACGTAATACTTCCGATGCTGAAGCACAGGCAGCCGAGCAGGATGAGGGAGTCGCCCCACTGCAGCGTGATGCCCACCGTGAAGCCCTGCAGCGCGATGGTGATCACGCCTGTAAAGATGGCGACTGCCGCGATGGAGCGGCTTGGTGTCCAGCGTTCCGATAGGATGAGAACGGCGAGGAGAATCGTGAAAACGGTTTCGGAGTTTCCGAACAGCGATCCATTAATAGCCGACGTGTAGAAGAGTCCGGTAAAGAAAAGCAGGGGGCCGAGCGTGCCGCTGAAGAGGCCCACAATGAAGAGCGGCAGGAGCATGTTCCTGCGGATGCGCAGAACTTCTTTGAGTGTCGGAATGAAGCCGAAACTCAGCAGCAGGAAGAAGAGCGTCAGCAGCTCACTGACGAAGATCAGAGAGAGCGGGCTGAACGCCTGTGTCAGTGACTTTGCGAACGTCGTGTACGTCGCACCCGCAAAGATGGTCAGGACAAGGAATGTCCATCCGATATGTTCGGAAATCATGTGTTGTTCTGCCTGCGGCGATGGCCTGTGTGTGAGAGTTAGTTCAGCCATTTACTTATATATTATAACATAATTAGATTATTTAGTAAATATAAAGAATGGTCTCAGAAAGCCAAAAGGTACTTTCAGTTTCCTCTCAGAATAGAAAGAACCACACTCTCCCACGCGCTCCATCCCGCGTGGGCACGCACGTGTGAGGCGGGCTGCAGGTTTCCCTGACGGAAGGCGTCGACGACCTTCGGATGAACGTAATAGGAACGGCAGACCGCCGCCGTATTCCCCAGCTTTTCCGCGACATGACGGAATGCCTGATTGATCATGCGGGTTGCCTCACGCTCGGTTTTCGGCACTGCGCATTCTGCGAGGAATTGAGCGGCGAGCACCGTCCCGCACCACGTACGATAATCCTTCGCGGTAAAAGGGGAGTCAGCAATTGCATGCAGGTATGCA
>JACRIG010000117.1 GCA_016215715.1 Candidatus Peregrinibacteria bacterium
ACGGCACAGGTATTGATGGATGCATGTGACTGAAAAGGGCGCCCGCGGGCGCCCTTTTCTTTTTGGTCCGGACAATCATCAATCCGACATGAGAATAGACGCGATGATCGGATCGCCGAGAATCGTACCGACGGGGTTAGAAAGATTCAGCAGAATTGTCTCGCCCGCATCGGCGCTCGTATCCTTCATGAGCGGAACGTCGAAGGTCTTGCTCGATTCCCCGACTGCAAACGAGAGTGTGCCGGCAACACCGACGTAATCGACGCCGTTGGTCGCCGAGCCGCCGTTCGCGGCATAGTTCACGCTGGCTGCCCCCTTGGTTCCTCCCACGCGCATGACGGTGATGACGGCTTTGCCGGAGCTCTCTCCGGCTTCGTAGTTTGCTTTGCTGAATTTCATGCTGCCCGATCCATAGGCAGCCGTTTCGTTATCGTAGATGGTGAGCACGACGGCACCGGGATTCGCAATGACGCCTCCTGCAGTCGGCGAAGTGAGTGACAGCGTAACGGTCTTGTTTCCGTCGATACTGGTGTCGTCGGGAATCGTCAGGGTGAAGGTCTTCGTAGTCTCACCGGCTGCAAAACTGACCGTTCCGCTGGTAGCGCTGAAATCCGTACTGCCCGCCGTTCCGTTGGTCGTCGAATAGCCGACGTCCACGGCACCGGTGGTGACACCGCTTCGCACGACTCCGACGGTCATCGAGCCTGCATTCTCAATGATGCCGTACGCCGCCGCGCTGAAGGAGAGGATCGGACTGCTCGCGACCGAAGAGGCCGCCGCTGAGGTGCCCTGCGGAAGCGAACTGCTGGAAACGGCATATTTGTCGGTGATGGTAACGGTTGCCGCCGACGGCGTGCTGATGCCGACACCGTTCCCCGGATTCTTCAGTTCGATGGTGAAGGTCCGGTTATCTTTGGTAATACCGTCGTCTTTCACCTGAATGGTGAGTTTCTTGCTCGTTTCTTTATTGGCGAATGTGAGGACGCCGGAGCTGTCGACGTAATCGGTACCCGCGACGGCGGTGCCGGGCTTCAGCGCGTACTCTACAGTCACCGTTCCCTGATTGCCTCCGGTGCGGACGATCGTCGCGATGACGCTGCCGAGCGATTCATTGATGGAGAAATTCGATGTTGTGAAGCGGAGGTAGCCCGCGGGATTATAAGCGTAGCTCGTCACGGCACTCGACGCTGCACTGGAGATCGCGGCAGCGGAGGAAGCAGTTTCGCTCATCGCACTGCTGGACGAAGCGGCTGCGGATGAGCTGACTGCGACGCCCTCGCGCAGGAGATCGTCACGCAGTCGCTTCAGAAGTACGGCAATCTGTCCGCGCGTTGCGGGCTCATCGGGTTTGAAGGTTCCGTCCTCGAATCCTCTGATGATCCCCTCCTGCACCATCTCTCCGATAGCTGAGTCGTAATAGGAACCGGCCGGCACGTCCGTAAACCGGGAAGAGCCGAGCAGTCCGACCGCGAGGCCGGTGCCCATCGCACCGATCATGATGCCGAAACTGACGGCACCGACAAGTGCGACACGGGAAGAACGCAGGAGAGACATAGAAAATGGGGAAGGGAAACAGTACACCGGTAGTGTGCGAAGAGAAGACGTGCAAAGCAATAGACATCATCGGGAAAAAAGATCACAGTGAATTCTCATGGATCACATTTCACGCGTCCTCCCCGGCGTCCTGCAGAAGCGCGGACTCGCTGCACACGCGCATGCGGCGCTGGCGATCCACCGCACACGCGACTGGCTTACGGCTCATCACAAAACACTGTTGCCCTACCTCATTCCCAGATCGGTTGTAGACGGAACGCTCACCATCGAATTTTCCCATCCGGCCGCCGCGCAGGAGTCTCAGAGCCATATCCCCGCTCTCCTGAGCTTTCTCAGCGAGCAGTGTCCACTGGCTGCTGTCAAAGCAATCCGGCTGGTGCGCTCAGAAAGCACGAGAAAGTGATACTAGGAGTTTTCAGCTGAATGACGAATTTGGGAATCAGAAAGGCTTGCAAGCTCCCCGTTCCTTCCCTACACTTCCGGCCCATGCTCATGATCAGACTCCAACGGACCGGCAGAAGTAACCTCGCGACCTACCGCATCGTCGTCGCGGAGAAAGCGCGTCCGGTGAAGGGTAAGTTCCTCGCGATCCTCGGGCATTACCTGCCGCAGCAGAATCCGCCTGTTTTCAAACTCGATGAAGCTGCAGCGGTTGAATGGATTAAAAAAGGAGCACAGCCGAGCGATACGGCCGCCCGACTCTTTAAGAAGGCCGGCATGCAGGGAATGGAAAAGTTCATGCAGCGCTATACAAAGAAGAAACCGAAGGGAGAAGAGCCTGCGGCAGAAGTACCCGCTGCGCCGGCCGCATCCGCTCAGACTGAAACGAAGCCTGAGACAAAACAGGAACCTGCCAAAGAGGAAGCACCCAAGACTGAAGAAGAAGCTCCTGCAAAAGAGGAGACGCCGCCCGCTGAGCCCGCCGCCGCTTAGAGCACTGGTATTCACGCATTCAGAAGCGTACGCTTTCACCCGCTATGACCTCCGAGCCAGTAACGACAGAAATCCCCGGGCTCTCCTTCCTTCGCTTCGTCCTCGAGTCCATCGTCGATGACAGGGACGCGCTCGTCATCGAATCCAAAATCGACGAGTTGGGGATTCTCCTGACCGTACAGGTGAGTGACCGCGACATGGGAAAGCTGATCGGGAAGGGGGGCCAGACGGTCAAAGCACTGCGCACGCTGCTGCGTCAGATCGGCGGCAACGCACAACAGAGGATCAACTTAAAAATTCTTGAGCCTCCCGTTTCTTAAATCCCCTCCCCCCTCCCCGTATGCTCCGCGATCTCCTCGAACAGGGTTCCATCATCGACATCATCGCAACGTTCATCGCGCTGTCGCTGATCGTCGCGTCGCTCCTGTGTCTCGTCTTCATCATCGTCGGGGGCATCACCTTCATCCTCTCCGCCGGCAACGAAGAGAAGATCAAGAAGGCCGTCCACACCATCCGCTTCGCGATCATCGGTCTCATCGTCACCTTCATCGCCTTCTTCGCGGTCGCGTGGATCAGCCGTCTCCTCGACATTCCCTTCGACCTCAACTTCCAGACGATCGTGGATCTGATGCAGCAGATATTCACGTCGCTGCAGTAAGAATCAATTATTAAAAGTGTCGCCCTTCAACAAGTTCGGTGCGACACTTTTGTGATTCTTTAATTAAATTCGAGAATACATTGACTACATCTGAGCCCCCACGGGAGGGGTTGGGAGGTGCTCCTCCCAATAAAAAAATAGGCGCAGGAGCGCCACCAGCAATCGCAGAACGATTGCTGGTGGGCGGTACAGGATTCGAACCTGTGACCTCCGAGGTGTAAGCTCGGCGCTCTAACCAGCTGAGCTAACCGCCCATGTGAACATCATAGTCGACAATCATTCCCTAATGTAATCAACAGCTGGTTAGAGCGCTTCGCACTTTTTATTTGCCACGATCGTGCGCGATCGTGGTCCCAGCTGAGCTAACCGCCCATGGCATGAGTATAAGCTGAAGAAGCTGTCTTCTGCCAGGAATGAGTCTGGACCAGAGCCACCCGCTCCTCTACACTTCCCCTACTCATGTCCACCATCCTTACCGCTCTCGAGGCAGTCTTAAGCATTATCGTGACGGCGCTGATTCTCATCCAGCAGCGGTCTGCCGGCATCGCCGCAACCTTCGGCGGGACGAATACGGTGCAGGTGCAGCGCAGGGGTGCCGAGAAGATCCTGTATCAGGCACCCGTTGTATGCGCCACCACCCTCATCGCGCTGAGCATCGTCCAGTGGTACGTCGTCTAGGACCGCTCAGCGGACTTTAAGAAACATGCCATGACCCTCCTCCTCCGAACCGTCGATTTGCTGGTCCGCGGATACGCGCGGTTCGAACGCCGGATGTTCCTGATTCTCGGAGGACTCTTCCTCGCAAGCCTCACATTTCTGCTGATCCGCTTCTACTACGCAAACACGGTGCTCGTCCCGACGACCGGCGGGACGTACATCGAGGGCTCCGTCGGCGACCTGCAGCCGCTCAACCCGTGGTTCACCGTGACCAATGACGTCAACCGCGACATCGTTTCACTGGTATTCGCAGGACTGCTGAAATATAACCCCGAGAGCAAGAAGATTGAGGAGGATCTCGCAACGATGAGAGCATCCAATGACAGCAGGGTCTACACCCTCACACTGCGCGAGAATCTTTTTTGGCACGACTCGACAAAGAAAGTCCCGCACCCCGTCACCGCCGATGACGTCCTCTTCACGTTCAGAAGCATTCAGGATCCGGAGTTTCCCAATCAGCTCCTGCGACAGAATTTTCGGGGAGTAAGCATCGAGAAGATCGACGAGCGTGCCGTTCAGTTCCGGCTCGATGCGCCCTACAGCTTCTTTCCGAGTAACCTGACTCTTGGCCTGCTGCCGAAAAAATCCTTTGAAGGAATCCCCGTAAAACTCCTCGATCAGGCTCTCGACTTCGGCTTCGCCCCCGTCGGTGCGGGACCCTATCGTCTCAAATCTCTGGTGCAGACGGAACTGAGCACGGAAATAACGCTTGAGCGATTTGAGCGCGGCCTTCCTCCCGCCGTCCATCTGGACAGCATCATCTTCCGCATCTTCTCCGATTACCCCACACTTTTATCGGACCTGCGCAGTCTCGACGGCATCCGCACCGTTCCGCGCACCAGCGGAGGCGAGCCCGCCGTCCCCAAACGCTTCACCGCTGTCACGTACTCTCTGCCGCAGTACGTTGCCCTGTTCTTCAATATGGATCGCACCGTCGTTTCGGACCAGCAGCTGAGACTGGGCCTGCAGCTCGGGACAAACAAGCAGGACGTCGTGAACGCCATCGGGGAATCGGTGATCGTCGACACTCCCCTGCTGGAACTCGCTTCATCGGACTGGCGCTACCACTTCGATCCGGAGGCGGCGCAGGGCGCGCTCTTCGCGTCGGCGTGGTACTTCCCGGAAAAGGTACGTCTGCAGCGTCTTCTGGAACAGCGGGAGGCCAATAGCGTCGGGCCCATCAAAATCGATCCGATCGTCCTTCTCGATACCGGGGCCGTGCTGGTCGTGACCGGAGCGCTGGAGAGAGCAAGCTTTGCCGAGAAGCTCAACGGTGTCCGCCTGAAGCCGCTCGCATCCACGGGCACATGGACGGTGTCACTGCCTACCTCGGGCACCGGCGCTCTGCGAATGGGCGAAAATCTTCTGAAACTCACAGACCAGAAGGGACGGATTCTCGATTCGTTCTACGTGTGGCGGACGGAGAATGTGGATGAGTATCGCCTCGCCTCCGAGGAACAGCGCCTCGTCGATCTCTTCCTTGAGTCAAAAGGGACCGCGCTCCCCGCAGCCAAACGCATCGCGGTCAAAGATCTCGTTCTGGATAAAGGCTTCCTCCGTCTCAGAGTAAAAAGCGATCCTGTGGGCATCCGCATCAACGACGCAGGGAAGAAGCTGACCATCACCATCCTCACGAGTCCCTCTCCCGAAAAATATAAGACGATTGCCGAAAACATCCGGCGTCAATGGGCGCTGCTGGGCGTTCAGGTGAAGGTCGAGGTTCCCGCGACGCGAAAAGATTTCGAGGACAGGCTTCTGAAGCGCGACTACGACGTCGTCCTCTTCGGGCAATCGCTCCTCGATAATCTCGACAGCTACCCCTACTGGCACAGTAGCGGCAATCAGCGCATCACGGGCAACCGCAACGATCTGCGTCTCGATGCGTACAATCTGTCACAGTATCATTCATTCGAAGCGGATACGTTCCTCGAAACAGTCCGCAGAACGATGAATGACCGTGAGCGCGAAGACGCGCTGAAAAAACTCCGCGAGGTTCTCAAGCGCGATGTGCCGGCCGTCTTCCTCTACTCCCCTCTCTACACGTTCGCCTACCGCGAGGACATTCAGGGCGTGACCCTCGGCCACCTGTCGCTCCACTCCGACCGCTTCCTCTCACTCTACAAATGGTACGTCGAGCAGGACAGGGTCTTCCGGTCCGGGGAGAGTTGGCTGTCCTTTTTCGGATGGCTGTCAAGCGCACATCGGACAGATACGACGGTTGTGCCCGTCTCAGGGACAGGCTCATCCGCCAGCAGCAAGTGACCATTGACGCTCCATGCACAGCCGCGTAAAATCCTTTGGCTCTATGCCAAGGCCCCATTCACGACCTTCTATGGAAATCCTCCTCCTTCAGGACATCAAAGGCATCGGGAAAAAGAACGACCTCCTCGTCGTGGGAGACGGCTTTGCCCTCAACAATCTGCTCCCGCGCCGTATTGCCCTCGTCGCGACACCCCTTGTGCGTCGCCGCTACGCCGAACTCATCCGCAAGCGTGCGGAGGAGCGGGAGACAGAGCGTCAGATTCAGGTGGGTGCGGTACAGGCGATTAACGGAAAGGTCGTCACCTTCGCGAAGAAAGTAACGAAGACCGGCAAGCTCTACGGCGCCATCAACGAAGACATGATCGCCGCCGCGCTCAAGGATCAGCACAGCATTGATATCGCGGCAAGCGCCATCGATCTCCCCGAGCACATCAAGGCCGTCGGCACCTTCAGCGCGAAAGTCGCAATGGGCCAGCAGCAGGCGGTGATTCAGGTGAAGGTGGAGGCGGAGAAGGCGAAATAGTTTTCATTGCCAAAGAAAGCTCAGGCCATGCGTTCGCGCTTGGCGAGATTGCTGTTGCGAACAAGCAATGGATTCCACTCCGGAATCAATCTGGACTATGATAGCAACATGGGCCAGTAGCTCAGTTGGGTCGAGGATCGCCTGCGATCCGAGCAAATCAAAAAGCAGCGCGTGCTCTAACCAACTGGAGATTCCACTTCGGGTTGATTTTGGAATATGATATTCCCATGGGCCAGTAGCTCAGTTGGTTAGAGCACCGGACTTATAAACCGGGGGTCGATGGTTCAAATCCCTCCTGGCCCACCATCAATTATCCAAAGAACGACTTTTTGGCTTGCAGAAGACAAGGAAGTTCGACTACTCCTGGAAGGTCTCCAGAAGGTGAAAACTTGATTTCGTTTATCTCAAGAGCAAAAGCCAGTTCAAATCCCGCTAGCTCTCTCCTCTGGTCGACTTTGCACACTTCTCAGGATGAGAATGAGATCTTGTATGAAGATAAGATTTCGATACTGTTGTCTACGATGACACCTATCGAAGACACACTTTCCAGTTTCGGCATTAAGATGGCTATTGATTCGCTCACAAGCGAGATACGGCAACATCGCACTCTTGCGGATTTAGCAAAGCCAGATGCCTTTATGAAGGCGGCAGAAGAATCGCATGGACTGATACGCGAGAACTTCAAGGAATGGCGAGACTATCTATACAAGTACATTCTCATGATGACGACCGTTACAGGATTTTTCACGACGCTAATGAGCGCCAAGTGGACGAGGGTAGTCCCTGATCCTGTGACAGTCTATTGGGCGTTTGGACTGATGGGTGGTTCGATCTTCGTCGGCATGATCGCCATCTTTGTGACGATCTTCATCGAACGGCAGATAATCGATTCACACGTTCTATTTGCTCTTCCGACGAGTAAAGACCGCGACCCTGACATTAACCCTATCGACGCACACAAGATGGGATCGCGCGAGTCTATCGCAGAGAACGAAGCAAAACTGGAAGTCGAAACAGATGAGAAGCAACGGGCAATTCTAAAAATGCGTATCAAAGCCGACAAGCGTCACTTGCGGCTTATGTACTTCGTTGCCGCCCCCGTTACATGGTACGAGTATGTGAGACTCGGTACGACGGCACTTATGGTAATTCTCTCATTAACTGGGATTGGGATTTTAATGAATGAATTACTTTCACATGCAGTTGCCGAACCAACAACTCCAATAATTCAAGCTCCTCAAGGAACATGAAAATACATCTAGCTAAATTCAAAGAGGCAGACTTTCCAGAATATAAAAGCTGGTACAAGGACGCTGATTTAAATTTACGCCTAGGCCCAATGGATGATGAATGGCTGGAGCACGTGACGAAAGCAACAGATGGATCTCAGTACAGCTTTTTCCGTGATGAAGAACTGATCGCGGTAGTGGGGATCAAGTTTCCGAACAATCAATATCCCGCCTACTACATTACCGACTTTGCAATGAAACCTGGACTACGGGGTCAAGGCATTGGTACTGAGGTGCTCTCAGAGCTCATCAAGCAACATGTATTGGAACCCGATCAGACATGGAGGGCGTTCATTGATGTGAAAAATCCGAAGGCAAAAATATTCTTCGAAAAAAATGGTTGGGCATGCACAACTAATGAACCAGACGAACATGGGATGTTCATGCTTGAACTCAAGAAATAGAGTGGACTTGCATCGTTCCAGTTTAGGAGCGTGTTCGCTTGAATATTTTTGCGAAGCGATTCTATGGTCTGCTCACTATGGCCAACTTCAGAGACCAACTCCCCAAGAAATACAAAGACATCGACTTCACCAATGCGATTGCATTGCTTGTCTTAATGCAACAGATTCAAGAAGAAGAACCTCTCTCCGACCCAGACGTCGTTGTGATTGATAGAGATGGGAAGTGGTTGTATTGAGTTCGGAATTACTCCCGGAAGCTCTTTGACGAAATGGAAATCACATGACTAGTGCAAATGGCAATGTATTAGAGTTGCTAAGAGCCCAAATGGTCATATCCAGTGTTTTCTTCAGTCCAAGAAGTGTTTTACTTGCGGTAACCGCATCGGTTTTGAGAGGATTGTGTAGTTCGGAATTAACCCTACATGCTCCACCAAGTTCCTTCTTTTGAGACTTCAATGAGCTTTTCTTGGCGCTTTGTAGAGGCGATTTTCGATAGTCGTCTGGTAACGGAGGTAGACCGACGAGAGCCGCTCCACGTCTTCGTGATGTATGACGGGTTTGTAACTCTCCTCGTCGTAGTCAATGAAACTCAACCTTCTGAATACGGGCGGCTTCACCCGCGACAGCATGAACTCCCGTTCGCTTTGGCGGCGCGGTGGAGCATGAGGCAACAGACTGCGATGAGTTCGACCAACACGCGTTCGGTAAATCCGACGGGCTGATGTTCGTCGTACAGTTGCCGCAGGTAGCCGTCGTACACGTTGCCCTCATAATCGGTGCGGAATGTGCCGAGGATGCCGTGCTTCTTCGCCTTCCAGCGCACGATGAACTTGCCGCGGAGAGTTTTCACGCCGCCCCGAGAGCCGTTGAGACGGCTCGCAGTTTTGCGTTTTTCAGAGATAGCAGTCGGCATAGCTGTATTGCAGCAAAAACGGCGACCGCCCTCCGAGAGGGAGGCCGCCTGTGCCGTGGCATCGGTGCGCGACGATCAGCCGTTCTGGACAGAAACGATCAGCTCCTCCACCTCGGTGAGGGGAAAATCGATCGGAACCTCCCGCGCCCCGCCGCCTTCCCAGCAGACGATGACTCGAAACGTCGAGCCTTCATTTTGGATGTCCACCCTGTCGAGCTGGTTCCCAGGGACGTCGATTACCTGGGAAGTGTCATTCGACTTGCGGAACCATCCGCCAGCGCGGCGCATCGCGATCTTGACCTTCATCGTTTTCCTCCCCCACGGCATCCTCTTTCTCGCGCTGTCCGCGATAGAGTACCGTGGAAAGCGCGTACCAGCTCGGCGGAACTCCCGCCGACGCTGCCCAGAAAGAGGGTGAATAGGGGAGAATGATGTGAAGGAACAGAGTACGCCATTATAACGCTTTTTTCCGACATTGCCAACACGGCGACCAACCGAAACAGGCAGGGTTGCGGATGTGTTGGGTGTTGAAATCGCCTTTCACTACAAAATCACGGCTCCACGAATCTGCATATCTGACCACCGGTCGTCTTCATCTCCGTGCGGTTCTTCGGATCTTTTCGTCGCTTCGCATCCTCGACTTCTAGGCGCTGCATCATCGCCACCAAAGCGACATACTTGGGATCGGTCACGCCAGGTCGGAGGTGCACGGACATAAATCAGTAGGCAATGGCTTCGGAAAAGAGTGTAGCGTGGGCGGGGTCTTTTTGGTAGCGCATCGCGGAGAAGCGGCAGATTTGCTCGATCACTTGCGGCGAACGCATGAGGGTGCGTATAAGGTGTGCAAGATTGCTATGATCTAGTCCACCATTCGACTCGCTGCGCTCGCTCATGGTCCTCGGCTGCGACCTCGGGCCACTATTAATAAACGAATGAGTCGAATGACATTGAGCGAAGTCACAGCGGAATCGAAAAACCCTCCAATTCCCTTGTCAGCATAAAATCTGACTGGTAGCGTCCCATTCATGAACACCCCCCGCACCCTCCTCATTGGTTTTAGCGTAACGCTCGGCACATTAACTCTTGCAGCGTCTGCAAGCATGGCAGCGCCGCGGTCTGTTGTTTTTAACGGCAACACCTATTACGTCGTCAACGGCAATGACCCGAAGATGGATACCGGAGATGAAGTCTGTGCGAGCGTCGGGAAGGTCTTCGATTCCTACAAATCGATCAACACAAACGCTATCTGCAAACTCCTCCACCCCAATGCCCGGGAACTCACGAGCGTGAACGGCAGCAAAGCGGGGTTCTACTGCAACGGCGCTCCCCAGCAGGGCATCGCCTGCGCCCCGAACAAGAACACATGTCAGGTATGTCCCGCCTGTAACCTGAATGAAGCGGCTGCCGGAAACTCCGCCATCGGCCAGCACTTCGCCGAGATGTACGTGTGGTGCAGGGTGAAGGGCGCCGCCGCTTCCTCGTCGAAGAAAGCGAATACGTACGGCCCTCTCCCGATGCCGAAGTCTGCGAGCAAGGCAAGTGTCCGCAGGATTGTGACCCGAAGCAGCGCGGCGCGCAGCAGCGCACCGTCACGAAACAGCATCACCTGCACCTTCTCCCAGCAGCCACTGAAGAAAGTTACCTGCGGAGCCTACAAGGCCGCTGACACCTACTGTGCGCTGGTGATGCAGTCAACGTACGCAAAGTCCATCCTCTGCCAGGACATAGGCAAGGTGGTTTGCTCCATTCCCTGCACTGCCCCCGGCATTCAGAACTTCAGACAGTGCGCGTTCGGCGGGGTGAAGAGCGGCTCCTGTCCGGCTCCGGCCGCGTCTTCAAAACCGGCGCTCAAGCGTGTCGGCCAGACCTGCCAGCACGGCGGCGAGTGCAATACCAGCTACTGCGTCGGCGTTCCCGATTACTACAAAGGGATGCAGTACTTCTGCTCGTGTAGTCAGTGGAAATATGATACGTCGTGCGGAAAGTAAACTCCTTCTCCTATTGGGAGAAGGTTGGGATGAGGGGAGTGGGCGTCGGAGGTGCGTTTGTGCCCAGTAAAACTTATAATTGCATATCCCGACACATCACAAAGCGCTGCCCCTCTCCCTAACCCTCTCCCCCGGGGAGAGGGAAATAATGAATTCTTTTGCCTCCTTCTTCGTCGTCACTTCACCTTTGACGTGCGCATCATGGAGAGCCTTGAGAACCTTCCCGACCTCCTCTCCCGCTGCAATTCCGAGCATCTCCATCACCTCATCGCCGGAGAGCAACGCCTTCTGTGGCCGCGGATGGGCATCGAGGAAATGCTGATAGTCAGCCACAATCTCATCATAGAGCGAATAATCTGCAGGATCCGTTCCTGCAATATCCAGCCACATCACCTGCAGTAATTCCGGAAACCACGGGTGGTAGTACCAGTGCGCTTTGCGTTCATCATTCATCGGAGCAAACGAGCCCATCATCATGTGATGCCCGATGATCCACGCAATCTTGTCCCTGCGCTTCGCCGCCATCTGCAGACGATCGAGCGCTGCTCGCGCAAGATCAGCCGACACTTCCGCATGATGATCAAAGCGAATTCTTTCCTTCAGCGAAAAAGTTTTTGCTTTTCCGCAATCATGGAACAGTGCAGCGATACGGACATCGATGCTGTGCTCCGGCTGGAAATTGCGAATGCAGAGAAGCATGTGTTCCCACACATCGCCTTCATGATGATAATCGGCCGGCTGAGGGATGCCTTTGCAGACGGCAAGTTCAGGGAGGAATTCGTGTGCAAGCTTGAGTTCCCATAAATCCTCAAGCGCACGGTCCGGATGCGGCCCAAGCAGCATTTTTTCCAGCTCCTGAAGCTTTCGTGTTCCCGAAAGGACAGACACGAGAGAAGCAAGTTCATGAAGCGCAGCATACGTCTCAGGGTGGTATTGCCCGCTGAGCAAAGCCCTGAATCGCACTGCACGTAAAATACGTAATGCATCATGCTTGATACGAATGGCGGGTTCTCCGATGAAGCGAATCAGTTTTTCCTTCAGATCAGCTTCGCCTTTGAAGGGATCATAGAGCTCACGGGAAATCGGATGAAAATAGATCGCATTGATCGTAAAGTCGCGACGCTTCCCATCCTGCTCCCGATTCCCGAAGACGACAGCTTCCGGATGTCTGCCGTCCGACGCTTCATCATCTTCGCGGAACGTCGTCACTTCAAATTCATCTTTCCCGAGAGGGATACGCACACTTCCGAGATTCTGTGACGCGTCGTACGAAGCTTTAAAGAGCCTGGCAATCTCATCCGGAAGGGCAGAAGTAGCGATATCGATGTCGTGGGGAATTTTGTTTTGGAGCATGTCGCGCACTCCTCCCCCTACCCACCACGCTTCAAAACCGGCATCCGTGAGCGCCTCGACAATCTGATAGGCCTTCTCGCCATACGGAGTCTCAAGTGTGCGTGCGATGATATCTTTCTGGAGAGGCACGATGAAATTGTAGCGTATCAGGTCTTCCGTATACTCATCGCATGCTCTATTTCGCAACCCCCGGCGTCCCCCGCTCAACCCCCGGCTCCGGCGGCACGGTTGCAGGACTCAGGCATGCGCACAGCCTCGGTATCCGCGCAATGGAAATCGAATGGGTGCAAGCTGTCCCGAAAAATGTCGAGCGCGTGGAAGAGGTCGGACAGACAGCGAAGGATCTTGGCATGGCACTCACGGTGCACGCTCCTTACTACGTTAATCTGAATTCGCCTGATGCCACTACGCTCGAAGCAAGCAAGAAGCGCATTCTCGATGCGCTCACTATGTCCCAGATCGCCGGTGTGCGTTCAGTATGCGTTCATGCTGCCTTTTACCTCGGAAAGCCACCGGAAGCTGCTTACGATAACGTACGAAGAGCAGTGGAAAGCATCATGAAGCTGAAACAGAAGCTCTTCCCCTCGGTGAATCTTGCATTAGAAACGATGGGTAAGCCGAGTCAGTTCGGAACGCTCGAAGAGGTTCTCCGAGTCAGCAAAGAGTTTGATCTCTATCCCTGCGTCGATTCGGCACACATGCATGCACGCACCAATGGCATGATTAATACGACGGAGGAATGGAATGAGATGTTTGATACGTACTCAACATTCCTCGGGAAGAAATCATTATCCGGGATGCATCTCCACTTCTCCGGCATTGCGTATGGGCCGAAGGGTGAGAAGCACCATCTGCCGCTCAGGGAAAGTGATGCACGGTGGAGAGATTTCCTGAAAGTATGTAAAGACCGACAGATCGGCGGGGTATTCGTGTGTGAATCGCCGGAGATGGAAGATGATACTTTGTTGCTTCAGAAAACATTCAACGCCCTGTAGAGACGCAAGATATTGCGTCTCAGCCGTAGGGTATTGTTCTGCTGCCCCTTACAGGATACCGTATCAATAATTTCCCTCCCTTTATGAATCTCGCAATCAACGGTTTCGGCCGCATCGGACGTCAGGCACTGCGGATCATTCTGGAAAAACATCCGGATATGAACGTTGTACTCATCAATGACCTCACGGATGTCCCCACTCTCGCACATTTGTTTGAATTCGACTCCAGTTACGGCATTTATGCCGGAGGACATGTGAGTTGCACCGAAACGACGCTGATCGTGAAGGGCAGGAAGATTCAGATCACCGCAAGTAAAGACCCCGCCACTCTTCCGCACAAAGATCTGAAAGTGGATGTTGTGCTTGAGTGTACCGGACGCTTCACGAAGCGCGAGGAGGCGGCGCTGCATTTGAAAGCAGGTGCGAAGAAGGTGATCATCTCCGCTCCCTGCAAAGACAAGGCGGATGGCACATTCTGTATCGGCGTGAATCACACGGAGTATGACCCGAAGACCATGGACATTCTGAGCAACGCATCCTGCACGACAAACTGCCTCGCGCCGATGGCGAAGGTGCTTCATGAAGCCTTCGGGATCAAGTATGGCTTCATGACGACGATCCATAGTTATACGAACGACCAGAACCTGCTGGATCTCCCGCACAAGGATTTGCGAAGAGCCCGTGCTGCAGCCATAAACATGGTACCGTCGAGCACCGGTGCCGCGAAGGCGATCGGGCTCGTGCTTCCTGAACTTCAGGGGAAACTGAGCGGCATTTCCGTCCGTGTCCCGACACCCACAGGAAGTTTAAATGATCTCACAGTGATAACAGACAAGGAAGTAACAAAAGAGTCAGTGAATGAAGCATTCGATAAAGCCGCTGAGAACGGTCCCTTAAAAGGAATCATGCGTGTGGAGAAGCGGCCCATCGTCAGTCATGACATCGTAGGTGACCCCGCCAGCTGCATACTCGACGCCGCCCTCACGGATGTGATTGGAAAGAATCTTGTGAAGGCGTTCGGGTGGTATGACAATGAGTGGGGGTACAGCAACAGGATTGTGGAGCTTGCGGAATACGTCGGAAGCAAGCTTTAGCATCTTGAATCGACGCTGGCAAAACTGTGCCAGCGTCGAAGCTGCTGTTCTCATTAGTAGCATGCAAGCAAATACTTGCATGCACGTTCGTACTCTTTCTTCTC